>JAFSWW010000015.1 GCA_017444345.1 Synergistaceae bacterium
ACTCTTTCACGTTTTGTAAATTTCTTAGTCGTAAGAGTCGCTAAAATATTAAAAAATGTCATCAATATCGGCAATATATTAATTCCAGCTAATAAAGCATCAGGCTTTGATAAATCTTTTATCCCGAAAAATGACACTCCTTTGAGAATCTCAAGCTCAGACAGCATTATATAAGCAGCCATTAACGGTAAAAGCTGCACAAATAAATCAAGCCCGGATCTTATCGCATAAATCGGATTATATGAATATCTCTTATAAAGCGCGCTTAATTCCTCGTGCTGTTCGACTCCGTGAAAATTTTGTTTTATCTCGGCAATCTGAGGCGATAAAATATTTTGTATTCTGCGTTCCTTGTCCTGAATTCTTGAAGCCCATAAAGTAAACGGCCTTAACAATATATTCATTACGACTGAAAGAATCATTAACGAGATTCCCAGATTTCCAGCAAAATAATTTATGTATAAATAAATCGAGCGCAATATTATAATTAACGGCTCAATGAAAATATTATACAGCATTATTCTTGACTCCCTTCTTTAGCTTTGCTGATTAAATAGTCCGCTATGTGTTCGCCAGCTGTGCCTAAGTTCGCTATGTTCTCTCTAACAAATTCGCTGATTGATGAAAGATTTTCGGATTTAAGAGAGTCTCTTACTATTTCAGAAATATTATTTATTTCACTGGCTTTAATGGGCACGCATAATTTATCAGCAAGTGATTTCATATCATCGGGAAGTTCGCTGATTTCAAATGAGTCAAGATTCTGGGCTTTGACTTCAAGAGCTATAACGGGTCTCTCATAAATTACGGCGTAATCAACTTTTATCGCTGAAGTGTCAGAAATTAACAAATCTGCTCGTGATAGAGACTCTGCGGGGCTTTGATTATAGTCCCATTTTGCACAGGGTAAAGAGTCAATTAATTTTTTTGCTTTATCGAGTAATTCGGGCTCGGCCTTTCTTGACTGAGGATGAGGGCGGAAAATTATATCATAGTCGGCCGCTAAATCTTTTATGAAGTCAAGACTATAATATGACATAAAGCCTTTTTCACCCCATGACGGCGCAATTAAGATAACTTTTCGGGGATTTTCAGGTTTTGCGAGCTTCTCATTATATAATTTGTCCCAGTAAGGCAGGCCAAGCGAAATTAATTCTTTTTCCGGCAATTTTCGCAAGTTCTCAATAAATCTTATAGCGGGCTGGACATAATCTCCGGGAGTAAGAATAATATCATAAGAATCTAACGCAAATTTTTTGTAATACGCTATTCCTACTGGATCATGGAAAACATGAGCTAAAATTTTTGTATTAGCCGGTCTCGGTAAGCCATAGCCGGGAGTCCCTATATTCGGAGTAGTCGCAAGCATGATTTTGCAAGAAACTTGATTTAGACGGGCATATGCTGCACTGCCTTCACCGATATATTTTGCTGTCATTAATTTATTGCGGATTCTCAAGGCCGGATCTTCTAAATCCATTGTGTAATAAGTAAATGCTTGATTCTTTGCGATTAAGGCGTTAATTATCGGCTCAAAAGTATTCCAGTAATTGCGCCCCTCTGAAAAAATTACTATTTCGCTTGAAATTTTCGAGTCCTTGTGAGTCTTCCCTGTCAATCTATAATAAAGACTCCGAATTGCAAACGCGCTCACACTCACAAGAGTTACAGCAATATAAATTAAAGCATTCCCCGCGCTGGGATCAAGATACGCCGCCGCAGTTCCGGGACTCGCGAAAATCAGCGCAAATGCAGTAACAGCAACGTACCCCCCCCCCCCCTAGTAAATTTACGTATAAAATTGTGCATGAATTAAATCACCTTCTGAAAAATTTTTATAAATTATAACTTGTTTTCTCGCTGTATAATACACTAAAAATTTTAGAGATTTTATTTTATTCGGAGGAATTAATAAATTTGTTTCGAGATTCATATGACGTAATTATAATAGGAGGAGGCCACGCAGGCTGTGAGGCTGCTTTATCATCTGCAAAAATGGGCTGTAAAACTTTAATGCTAAATCTAAATGTCGATAACACAGCTTTAATGCCCTGTAATCCTTCAATCGGAGGCCCCGCAAAAGGCCACTTAGTTCGTGAAGTCAGCGCACTGGGAGGCGAACAGGCTAGAGCAGCAGATTATTCTACGTTAATGATTCGCTGGCTGAATACTTCAAAGGGTGCGGCGGTTCGTGCTTTGCGTGCTCAGTGCGACCCTGGATTATACAGCACTTATTACAGGAAATTATTGACTACACAAAAAAATTTAGACATAAATCAAGACGAGGCCATAAAAATTTTAGTGCATAATAACAAGATTTCAGGCGTTGAGACTCGGCACGGGGCAATTTATGAGACTCTTGCATTAGTGATTTGCGGAGGAGTCTATATAGGCTCAAAAATTTTCGTGGGAAATAAAAATTTCAAGTCCGGACCGATGGGACAAAATAACGCTGAAAATATATTAGACTCACTTCACGAACTCGGCATAAAAACAGGCACAATGCGAACGGACACAACCCCGCGATTAAACATTAACACTATAGATTTTTCACGGGCGACTCCTCAATTGTCAGAAAATGAGCCTTTATGCTTTGATTTCTTTACCGAGCCTAAAATTTATAATAATTCAAATTATGCCTGCTATTTTTCACGAACGACTGAAGAGACTTATAATATTTTGTCGCGAAATATAAAACGTTCGCCGCTCGTAACAGGTGATGTGAATTCGCACGGCCCCCGCTATTGTCCATCTATTGAAGATAAATTTTTGAGATTTCCGAATCATATAACGCACCCGATTGTATTCGAGCCTGTTTCGTTAAATACTAATGAAGTTTACGTGCAAAATTTTTCGACGAGTCTGCCCTATGATGTTCAAGTCGAAATGATTCACTCTTTGCCAGGTTGTCAGAACGCTAAAATCATTAAGCCCGGTTATGGAATCGAATATTATTATTTATTGCCGGATCAATTAAAGCACTCACTTGAGAATAAAAATATTTCCGGCTTATTCTGTGCCGGCCAAGTAAATGGGACTTCAGGCTATGAAGAGGCAGGCGCGCAGGGTTTATTAGCTGGTATAAATGCGGCTTTATTCGTGAAGGACTCAGAGCCTTTGACTCTAACTCGTGATAATAGTTATCTCGGAGTCCTTATTGACGACTTGACCACGAAAAGCACCGACGAGCCATATAGAATGCTGACGAGCCGCTGTGAACATAGATTGTTATTGCGCTGGGATAATGCATTGCACAGGCTTTCAGATTTAGGACGTAAAGCGGGCTTAATTGATGACTCAAAATGGGAATTGATTCAAGAGAGATTTTCACGTGAGAATCAAGAATTTACGAGATTAAATAATTCAAGATTGACTCCTTCAGACGAGATTAACAAAATTTGTGAAGAATATAACGCAGAAATATTAATAAATTCAATCAGTCCGGCAGAATTCTTGAAACATAGGGGCGTAAGATATGAGCTGATTAATAAAATTTGTCCGAGCGATAAGAATTTAACCCGTGAAGAAATTTCGCACATTGAGACCGAATTACGTTATACAGGCTATTTAGAACGAGAAAATAGAGTCGCTGACAGAATGAAAGACTTTGACAACGCGAAAATTCCCCTAAATTTTGATTATGACTCAGTAATAGGCTTAAGATCTGAATGTCTGCAAAAATTGAAACACTTTAGGCCTGAATCACTGGGACATGCTTTGAGAATTTCGGGCGTGACTCCTACAGACGTGCAATTAATTTCGGTTATACTCGCAAGAAATGAACGACGAAAAAATAAATCTTAATATAACCCGGCTATTTCCCGAAGTAGTCATGAGGCTAAAAATTTTAGAAGCGTTAAAATCTTCTTGGCCTTCAATCGTGGGAGCAGCTGCAAAACATTCAGTGCCGTATGATTTAATTCTTGATAATTTGTACGTCGCAGCAGAGAATCAACACACCGCGCAAATGATTCAAAATATGCGGGGGAATATCACGCGGGCATTAATAACGCGCTATAAATATAATGAGAACGCAAAAATTAACGTGATTATAAGACTTGGCCGGCCTCCTGTCATGAAAGCAATAATAAAACCTGCTCAGGATAACGCGAAATCCCAGCAGGCAGTTATTATTAATGACGAACAAGTTAATAAATATATTTCGGAATGTCCGGAAGATTTGCCCGATGATGCAAAATTAGCGATTTCACATTTACGGGCATATCTTGAAAATATGAATTATTGAATCCTAGTCCAGTTTTCAGGCTTGAACATTGAGCCTTTGACCTGATAGACTCCGCCGTCAAGATTGAAGAGTTTTTCATTTCCATTAGGCGGGACAATAGAACGACCGCAAAAAATTCTGATTCTGTCAGAGCTGCTCAAATTTTTTAACTCGTCGAGCGTGTAGAACACTTCATGTTTAGCGATTCCAGTTATTAACAATGCCGGTGTGTCTTCAATTGACATAAACGAGTCAGACGTGATTAAATCTCCGTGCGAGTCAAAATCTTTAAACATTAATAATGCGTTAGGACACCCGTTATAATTATCGCGATTCAAATTTTGATTCAATTGCCAGCTGTCTCCGAAATCATGATCTGACACGAGAATAATTCTCGTATTGTCGTAAATGCCTTTAGATTTTAGACTCTTCACGAAATCAGCAAGAAATCTTAAAATATGAGTCTCCGTATAAAGATGTTCGGGGAATAGTCCGTCAACTAGAATAAATTGTCCTTCTGTTAATGGATATGGATCTGTAACAGGCTGCAACGAGTCGGGCTGCATGAACCATAAAGGATGAGAGAGGGAATTATATATAAATTTGAATGCCGGTTTATCGTCGTCAACTTGTATAAAATCTCCCATAAATTGCAATGACGCTAAATCAGGTAAAAACGATTTCGCAAGAGTCATTTTAAGCACCTGATTTGATACGCCCCATGTCCAGTTGCCGTTATTATAAAGTGTTTCTCTTATGCTGAATGGAATACTCCTAAATAATGATAATATAAGCAAAAATTTTGATATGTCATTGCTGTCTTTCATAGCGAGGGGGATATTATTTTTTCCTGCCCAGTCCAGCCAGTAGGGAACATAATCAGCCTGCCATTCATGAGAGCCTAGAGTCATAACTGATTCAGTGTGAATTAATTTATTTATATAATTTGCATCATTCGCTGATAACATAGGAGCTGTCATAATTACGTCATAATCTTTGCTTGTAAAGATATTCGGCAAAATTGAGAATGCTTCAGAATATTTCTCTCTTATTGTTATGTCCGGTCTCTCGTTTAGAATACTGGGCTTATAATTTGATCCGCCGTAAATTGAAGGTGTTGAGTAAAAAGTTGCTGACCCTGTCGCAAGTGTATCAGGAAAATAAATAAATCCGTCTAAATCTTTCACGAGTTCGGGATGTTGAGCTAAAATTTTTATGACATGATCCCCAGTGAATCCATCAAGAAATAAGCAGATTACATTTTGCCCGGTCCTGCTAAATCTCCAGAGCCTATTATGATAATCAGGAAAATTTATACTTTCTGCGATTTGTGATTTATTATCGTGCCTAATGTTAAAATAACAGTAAACGCTGACTCCGCACATTGCAAACGAGATTAATATAAACGCTGTAATTAAATGCTTGATATATTTTCGCCATACACATAGAATCATTATAATACAAGTTATTGCGAGACTTATAATATCGCGGATTATAGCCCGTTTGAATGTCATCATAGTTGTATTAATTTGCAGCGCGTTAATATTTCCGTAACTCTCAGTCAGCACGAACGAATTTATAAACGCTGTACACACAAGAAATGCTGCTATAAACGCAAAAATATTTTGCAGTAATTCAGGAATTAACGGCCATATAAGAATTAGCGCAAATAATAAAGTCATTCCGTAAGTGCTGACTCCTGTAACAGTGTCAATAAATGAATCAAGAAAGAAATCAGGATCAGTGAGATATAATAATGACGGGTAAAACACGCAGATAAATATCACGCAGAATATTAACGACGAGAAAAACAGCGAGTTTTTACGGCCATTAGTTAAACGTGAAGCAAACGAGAATAAATTTCTCCCGCTTATAGTCAGGATAAACGCGAACACTCCATAAGCAAATAACATGACTGAATAAATTAATGCGTTCCTGCGTGAGAATAATTCAAGCGAGAATAATACATATTTTATATAGCACAAAACAAGAATAGTACTCAATGCAAAATAAAAAGTTTTCGCTGTTAATTCACTGATAGTAAAGCCGTTCGCTAAAAATCTAGTATATAACATCCATACAAATATAAATGTTAATATGAAAGCCGCTGAATATACCTGATGAAGTCCTATAATTTCACTCAACTGCCAAAAATATTTATTCGCAAATGTATCATAAAATTTTAATAATAAGCTCCCTAATATGCACAACGAACTCAAGAATATAAACGTGTTTATAAAAAATTTCTTCCAGCCTTCAGACTCAAATCTATAATTCATGAATCCTGAAATCTTTTCACCGCTTATTATTCCGGAAATATCTATATTTTTCAGCAGCATTATAAAATTATTAGTCGTCCAGTAAATTAATAAAGCCGACGGAGCATTATATAACATGACAAGAAATAACGCAGCAATCACGAACGCCTGCACTCTTTCACGTTTTGTAAATTTCTTAGTCGTAAGAGTCGCTAAAATATTAAAAAATGTCATCAATATCGGCAATATATTAATTCCAGCTAATAAAGCATCAGGCTTTGATAAATCTTTTATCCCGAAAAATGACACTCCT
>JAFSWW010000016.1 GCA_017444345.1 Synergistaceae bacterium
AATGAGTCAATGAATTCTACTAAGGCATCAAATATAGCAAATAATCTCAGGACTCTCAAAACTGTAGCCTTTGAACACTATATGAATAATAATGACGGGACAAATATAAATAATAATATACTTAAACTTGATAAATATATTAACAGTGAAAAAATTTCATCGGGCGAGTCTCTTAGCGAGGGCTGTTATGGAATTTATGACGGTGAGAAAGATTCTTATTTTGTAGGCTATAAATTTGCTGATAACGAGGAATCAATCAAGAAAAAACTTAAATCACGGGCAAATGTTCTCGGTCTGAAATTTTCAGATAGTAACCCGGAGTCCGGCACTGGAGACAGCGTCGTTTGGCTCAAAGTCATGTAATCAAGAAAAATTTTTGTGAGTTAGCACCCTTTCTAGCAAAATTAGAGAGGGTGTTTATTTTTGCGCTGTTATATAATGTGTAGGAATAATTTATTTTATCTAGTGAAGGAATGATTTATTATGCAGTTCAGGCGGTTCGGAAATAAATTTTTTGTGAGAATGGACAGAGGCGAAGAAATTATTAAGACTCTTCAGGATTTCTGCGTTAAAGAAAGAATCACGCTCGCTGAAGTAAAAGCACTCGGCTCAATTGATGATTTTGAGGTCGCACTCTTTGATATTAACGATAAAAAATTTCACTCAAATAAATTTACATTTCCGGCAGAAATTGTGAATCTCTGGGGAACTATTACGACTAAAGAAGGCGAGATTTATTCACATATTCACATGAGCGCGGCAAATAAGGACGGTCAAGTTTTCGGCGGTCATTTAGTTAGTGCTGTTGTGTTTGCTACTTGTGAAATGATTATAGATGATATTTCCGAGGGCAATTCTAATAATTACGTCGTCGAACGCAAATTTAGTGACGAAGTAGGCATAAATTTATTTGAATTTCTTGATTAACTTGATTAATTTATGGACTCATTAACGGGACTTCTTACGCGCGGGGAATTTCACACACAGGCAGCAAATATAATCAACTCCGGCAAAAAATGGGCTGCTTTTGTCTGGCTGAATCTTGACAACTTCAAAATGTTTAATAGCAGATTCGGCTTTAATCACGGCGATAATTTACTGCGAGAAATTGCAAACGCCCTCACTGTCATATTTCCGAGTGATTTAATAGCGCGCTTCAATGATGATAATTTTGTGATTTTGACTGATTGGACAACAGCAGAGACTAATATAGAAAATATTCAAGCCTATATTTACGCAATACATCAAAATATAACTTTGAGACTTAGAGCCGGAATTTATCTCCCGTCAACGAGTTCGCAAAATGAAGACGTTAGAATCTCCTGCGACCGCGCAAAACTAGCCTGCGACAGTATACGCAAAAATCATAGTGTCAGCTCCTGCATGTTTCACGAGGGAATGAGCAAAGAATTAGCTTTGCAGCAATATATACTTGATAATTTAGATTATGCTATGAGACATGGATATATTAAGACTCTCTATCAGCCTATTGTGAGTCTCTCAAGCGGGCAAATCTGCGAGGTTGAGGCCTTAGCACGATGGAACAGCCCCGAACACGGTTTTATTTCGCCGTCTGACTTTATACCGACTCTTGAACAGTATAGAGAAATTCACAAAATCGATATTCATTCTTTAAAGCAAGTTTGCAGGGATTATAAAAATAGGCTTGACTCTGGCTTGAAAGTTTTGCCAGTCTCTATAAATTTATCGCGGCTTGACTTTGAACTCTGTGATATATATATCGAGACAGAAAAAATTTTAGAATCGTGTAACGTCCCTCCTGAAATGATCAGAATCGAAATCACAGAGAGCGCAAATGAAGACGACACGGCATTATTGAATCTCGGCATAGAAAAATTTAGAGCTTCAGGCCATGAAATTTGGATGGATGATTTCGGGGCGGGTTATTCGTCATTGAACGTGTTAAAAGATTATAATTTCGACACAGTAAAATTTGATATGGAATTCTTGAACGGCTTTGACATAAATAAATCTGACAAGGCAAAATATATTATCAGTTCGAGTCTCTCAATGGCTCGTTTAATGGGAATGAAGGCACTTGCTGAAGGTGTCGAGACCTCCGAACAGTTAGAATATTTGACATCAATAGGCTTTGACATGGCTCAGGGGTATTTATTCGGGAAGCCTATGACTTTAGACGAAATTTTTACACTTGAAAGGAGTTCGCAATAAATGAAATTCACAAAGATGCACGGCTGCGGGAATGATTATATTTATGTAGATTGTTTTCGCGAAAAAGTTATAAATCCTGAAGAACTAGCTATAAAAATTTCTGACAGGCATTTCGGAGTAGGCAGCGACGGACTTATTTTAATTCAACCTTCAGACAAGGCCGATGCTTTTATGCAGCTATATAATGCTGACGGATCAGCCGGGACAATGTGCGGAAATGGAATCAGGTGCACAGCAAAATTTATTTACGATCACGGCATTATTTCACCTGATAAGCGTAAAACTTTAATAGATACTCCGGCGGGCGTGAAAGAAATTGCTTTAACAGTCGAGAACGGCAGAGTCACGAGCGCAAGTGTTGACATGGGAATTGCTAAAATCACAAGCGAAATTCCGGAAAATATTATAGTTCATGACATGAATTTAAAATTTGTCGGAGCTTACACGGGAACAGAACACGCAGTATATTTTATTGAAGACAACCCCGAATTAATTAATATATTCAAGTGGCCTGATTCAAAATTTGCTGTAGAGGGCGATTATTTCGAGAAACATTCAAGATTCCCCCATCGTGTAAATTCTGAATTTATAGAGATTCTTTCACGCAAAGAAATAAACATGAGAGTCTACGAACGAGGCAGCGGGGAGACTCTGGCGTGCGGGACTGGTGCGGCTGCGGCTGCGTTTGCTGGCTTTAAAGCTGGAAAACTTGACTCTGATGTATTAGTTCACTTGAGGGGCGGCGACTTGAATATAAAAATTTGTCCCGATCATAAATGCATAATGACCGGCCCGGCCGTTGAAGTCTTCACAGGTGAATATATTGCAAATTAATAGTGTCTCGGCAAACAGCATATTAACTCGCTCAAATCTGCCAGTATCTGACTATTCAGCGAATCCATATATAGGCTGTGAACATGCCTGCAAATATTGTTACGCCTCATTCATGAAGAGATTCACGAATCACCCGGAAGAATGGGGCGAATTTGTTGATATAAAGACTTGGCCGGCCTTAAAAGCAAGCAAATATCACGGTAAAGAAATTTTTTTGTCGTCAGTAACTGATCCGTATCAGCCATTAGAAGCAAAATTTTGCCGAACTAAAAAATTATTAGAAGAATTACAGGGCAGCGGCGCAAAAATAAGCATTGCTACAAAGTCAGATTTAATATTGCGAGATTTAGATATAATCAAAACTTTTACGAATCCGCGAGTCTCATTCTCAATTAATACTCTTAATGAAGATTTCAGGGCTTCAATGGATAAGGCCGTAAGCATAGAAAGAAGACTAAACGCAATGAAAATTTTACATGATTCAGGAATCCGCACGACCTGTTTTATTTCGCCGATATTTCCGGGAATTACTGACGTTGAGGCAATTATTACGCGAGCTAAAAATATTTGTAATCTCGTTTGGCTGGAAAATTTGAATTTACGCGGAAATTATAAGCCCGTTATACTGAACTGGATTCACGAGAATAAACCCGAATTAGACTCGCTTTATCATGAAATTTATACAAAGAAAGATTTAACTTACTGGCACGAACTCGACGAGAGAATAAAATTTTTTGCGAATAATAACGGCCTTGAATATGTCAGGAACGATGACTCATTCAAGCGCAAATTTGACGAGCCGCCTATAATCGTTAATTATTTCTATCATGATGAGCTGCTCAGGAACAAGAAAAAATAATTTATAGTAAAATATATACAATAAAATTTTTAGCGAAAGAGGTTGTTAATAATGACAGATAATGAAAGATATGTGCGTGAAGAAGTATTTAATGAGAGTATGCGCAAGATTGACGAACGTTTTGCAAAGATTGACGAGCGATTCGCAAAAGTAGACGAGAGATTTAACGCTATAGAAAACCGTCTAGCTGATATGTCGGGCGAAATAAAATCAATCAATGCTCGTATTGAGGGCGTTATAGATACTTTTTCAGTGGCAATTAACGGCCTGAATTCCCGAATCGACGACATAAGGGACAGCCAAGCATACGGAGCAGCAAAATGGGGGATAATTGTAGCTTTCTTTGTCGGAATCGTTCAAGTAGCAACATCTGTAATTCTTCATTTCTGGAAATAATATAATAACAGAGTCGGAGATTCATAACCTGCCCCGACTCTGAGAGAATGAATTTATTTACATGCTTGTGCGATAACTTTTGCGGCTTTCACTAACAAATTTTCAGGAATATTTACAGGCGGCAATAATCTTAATTTATCCTTTGCAGTAGTACATAATACCCCGTTATTAATGCATTCCTGCGCGGCCTCTCTTGAAGGTCTTGACGGTTTGACTCCCAGCATTAAACCTATACCAGTCGGGTTAAAATCTGATAGAATCTCCCGCAAAATCTCTCCTTTTCGCGTTACTTCCTGCAATAAATCATCGTCTATGCGCGATAAAATATTACAAGCTCCCGCACAAATTGCCGGATTCCCCCCGAATGTCGAGCCGTGATCGCCGTGATTAAATACGTTTTGAACTTTCTCATTAAATAATGTCGCCCCTATAGGAAGCCCGCCGCCGAGTCCCTTTGCAACTGTTACAATATCAGGCTGGAATCCATAATGCTCATAAGCGAATAATTTACCAGTTCGGCCATTTCCTGTTTGAACCTCGTCAATTATAAGCAAAATATTTTTATCGTTCACAAATTTTTTTATTGCCTCGGCGTATTCATGAGTCAAAGGCACGACACCGCCTTCACCCTGTATGCATTCAATCATGATTGCTGCCAGCTTATTTTCTCGTGAAATTTTTTCGAGCTCGTCAATATCTCCCGCGTGGGCATATACGAATCCCGGCGTTAAAGGCTGATATAATTCGTGATAGTGTTCTTGACCAGTCGCAGCAAGAGTCGTTATTGTCCGACCGTGAAAGCTGTTCCATAGGGTAATAATATTAAAGTGTTCGGGACTCTTTGAGTCGGCTGCAAATTTTCTCGCGGCTTTAATTGCGCACTCGTTGGCTTCTGCTCCTGAATTGGAGAAAAATACTCGGCTCATTCCTGAACGTTCACAGAGCATTTTTGCAAGTTTCGCACAAGGTTCATTATAGTATAAATTAGAAGTGTGCTGAATTTTTCCTAACTGGGCAATAACAGCATTCCGCCATTCTTCATCAGCTGCCCCGAATAAATTAACGCCTATTCCGCTGCCCATGTCAATATATTCGCGGCCGTCTTCGTCATAAATTAATGAGTTCGAACCTGAAGCAATCTCAACTTCAAAACGGTTATAAGCATTGACTATAAAATTTTCATCAAGTGAACGAGTATTCATAAATATAATCACTCCGATAAAATAAATAAATAAATATAAATTTTCTATGCAATTATATAATAAATTTATCGCAAAAAAACGGCCTCCCCTGTATTTCTACAAAGAAGACCGCTCGAAAGGATGCATGACAAATAGATTTACATCAAGATTTATAGATAGACACCACGTAAAGCAACAATATCGGCGACTCGCTTAATTGCTGCGATGTAGGCAGATCGTCTCATAGTAACTTTTTTGTCCTGAGCATATTCCCAGACTCTATTAAAATTTTCTTTCATTAAATTAACGAGTCTCTCATTATATTCTGCTTCAGTCCAAGAATAGCCCTGTAAATTCTGCGCCCACTCAAAATAAGAACCTATAACGCCGCCGGAGTTTGCTAAGAAGTCAGGTACAACAATAACGCCTGCGTCCTTCAAAATCTCTTCACCCTCAGGAGTTGTAGGACTATTCGCGCCCTCAAGGATATATTTTGCTTTGACTTTATCAGCTGTGTCTTGATTAATAACGCCCTGTAATGCGCAAGGTAAAAGAAAATCGCAGTCAACTAATATTGCATCGTTAACGCCTAATTTTTCGCAGCCTTCTGACTCAAAGCCTTCAAGTTTGCGACCTCGTTGATGCGGGTCTCTATTTACGTACTCAAATGCTTTAGAGATATTAACGCCCCTAGGATTATAATATGTTCCTGTTGTGTCGCTTATTGCAACGATTGTAGCGCCTGCTTCTTCTAAGAATTTTGCTGCATAACTCGCGACATTTCCGAAACCGTGAACGGAAATTTTTAATTTTTCAGGATCAAGCCCCTTCAAGCGCATTAACTCAAACGCACAAGCAGCCAAGCCCCGCCCTGTTGCCTCAGTACGGCCTTTTGCGCCCCAGTAGTCGATGGGTTTTCCTGTCAACATAGCAGGCTCAAAGTGTCCGAGCATTTTACAAATTGTGTCCATGATCCAGACCATTTCTTGACCGCCTGTATACATATCGGGCGCGGGAATATCGCTCCAACGTCCGATAATGGGTGCGATTCTTGCTCCGAAAGTACGTGACATTCTTTCTTTTTCTCGGCGAGTCAATTTCGTGGGATCGCAGCAAATTCCGCCCTTGCCGCCGCCGTAGGGAATTCCCGCAAGTGAACATTTCCAAGTCATGATCATAGCGAGTCCTTCGCATTCGTCGCCGCTTACGTCAAGAGCATAACGTATACCGCCTTTTGACGGGCCCAAAGCTGTAGAGTGCTGAATTCTATATCCCTTGAAAACTTGAACGCTTCCGTCTTCCATTTCGACGGGTACAGAGACATCGAGTCTGCGTTCTGAGTAGCTTAACATTGATATTAAACTTTCGCTTAAGTGCATATCATCGGCCGCCGCATAGAAATCACGTAGAGCCGTATCGAGTAATAAGTTGTCGGATCTTCTCCGTTCAGTCATTAAATAACACCTTCAAATAGTTAGACAATTTTTAATTTTTTATTTAATAATTTAACGGTTGAGAATTTTACAAGGGTATTCTTATTTTGTCAAATCGTATTAGTAAACAAGTTTAAAAATTTTTTGTGTGAAATCTTGTTATTGCTTGTGTTATGAGAGATATAAAAATTTTTTGTGAGTTATATATTTGCCAGCGACAAATTACGGAGTGAGACGAGAAATTTATACATAAGCGAGTGAAAATTTTGCAGTAATTATTGAATGTATCAAATCAGCCCGATATTTTTGCTTGAGTCTCTCATGTGAAAGAGTAAATAATTTTGCGTAATTATCAAGCCAGCCCGATAATATTTACTGTGAAAAGTGTAAATGATTTATTATAATTTGCTTGAGTTCGCAGCTATAAAAATATTCCTGTGATAAAATTTGCTTGTAAATAAAAAATTTTAATGGAGCGTTTATAATGACAGAAGCAGCAAAAATTAATCACGACGCATTAAAGACTCTCAGGGACGATATAGAATGCAAGACAGGCTTTAAAATCGTGAAGATAGAAGACGGCCTCGCAGTTAGTGAGCTTGATTTACAAGAAGAACATTTTAACCCGTACGGAATACCATATGGCGGAGTCTTATTCACAATGGCTGATGATACATCGGGATTAGCTTTCATAAGTGCAGGAGGGAACGGCGTAACAGTAAACGGGCATGTTGATTATTTGCGGGGATCTAGGGACGCTCAAAAATTGATATGTACTGCAAAAGTGAGAAAAGCAGGCAGAAGGATTCATTATATAGACGCTGATATAGTGAATGAAAAGGGGCTAGACCTCTGCCGCTTCAAATTTGTATTCTTGAATCTTGACAGTTAAATAAATTATGCTGCTGAGTCGTTCATGATTTCAATAAAATCTCCGAGTCTTGTCTCGATTTGGCCGCTGTCAGTCTGTGAGAAATCAGTATCAAGCCTCAAATACGGCAAGTGTAAATCATTTTGCGCAAGAGTCATAGTGTTATATGCTTCAACGGCGAAAGTATGACAGCCCTGTAAAACTATTTCGATTATGCCGTCAACTTGATATTCTTTCACGAGCGATTTAATATCGTTGAATCTCTCATTATTTGGACTCATGACTGAGCAGTTAATCTTTAAATAACGTTCAGCAAGTGCCTTATAAGGGTCATTATTATTCTCGTCGACTAAAAATTTTTGAGTTCTAGGCCCAGCGCAGTTATCAGCACAAACATAATCGGCTCCGAGCTCTTCAAGACGCTTTATAACTTTATCGCGGACTCCGGCATTTGGGCAGCCAGTAATTAAGACTCTTGGCCGGTTTTCTGTATTATCGCGGACTCTTGATTTAAATTCTTGTGTGATTCTCTTAACTTTTGCGATTAAGTCATCATCAGTAAAATGAAAGTCAATACTTTCTGCCGCTGTGCTGAGTTCATAGCCTGACACGGGGGAGGGCTTAATTTTTGCGACCTCGTATAAATCTACTATTGCGCGGCGTAACTTGTTGCGATAAATAATAGCCTCGTGTAATTTTTCCGGAGTGATATTCACATTAAATAATTTCTCAAGAAAATTTGCGGCTCGTTTTATCTCAAGAGTAAAGGACTCTAAAGCTAATTCTTGATCCCTACCCTGCGGCAAATTCATGACGTGAACGGGCTTAATTAGATTCATGAGCTCATACATTTTCTTTTTCCCGTCGCAAGTTGTCTCGGCTAATATCCCATCAGAGAAATAAAAAAATGGGCATTGATCGCTGATAGCCATTCCGTAACTAGCTTTGATTAACGGGCATAAAGTTTTAGGGAGTCTTGTTTCAGCTTCGGGGATTCCCTGTTCACTCTTCCCGCAGAGTCCCACGGAAATAGCCCCGGCAGCGTTAATAATTTCTAGTGGAGTGTACGAACAAAAGCAGCCGATTACTTTTTTGCCGCTTTTCTTGGCCTCGTAAAGACTCATAAATGATTTCTTGCGTGATTCGTTGAAAGTCTCAAAATTTTTAGGTAGTGAAAGCATTAAAATTATTCCCCCTCGTTAAAATTCTTGCTTAAATCCTAAATGTGAATCATAAAACTTTCAATAATGAAATCATTATATATTTTCCTTATTCAATGCTCCAGTTTGCCCAGCGTTTTAACTCATATTGCTTGAGATTTCCGGATTCTATTTCATTTATGGCCGAGTCTATGCGAGCTAATAATTTTTCTTTGTGTGTGGGAATTCTGCCCTTAATCGGAAATAAATTCGTCTTGTGAGTCGCGTCCCATATCGTTGAAATATTTAATTGCGATAAAATTCCCCGGCCTTCTTTGAGAGCTTCAAAAGGCGGCATTCTGTGAAATTCATGACTTCTGACTTTTTCGACCAGTCCCGCGCCCTTGAATAATACAAGAGTTACGACTGTTAATTGAAACGGGTTAGCTTGATTTAATAAATTTATAGTGCCGCTGATATGACTCTCTGACATGTCAAGCCCGCCGAGTCCCAGCATTATATAACACGAATATTTTATATTTGCCTCGTCAAGCATTTGCATGGCCTGTAGATTTTGTGCGCTAGTTACTCCCTTATTGTGAAAATTTAAGACTTCATCAGAGCCGGACTCGATTCCTATACATAGTCTGTCAAAGCCTGAGTCATGCAAAATTTTCAGCTCGTCCTGAGTCTTTCGTGTAATATCATCAGCACGGGCAAAAGCTGAAATATATTCAAGCTCCGGAAAATGTGATTTAATAATACCTGCAATTTTTAGCAATTTATCAGGACTTAACACAAAAGGATTCCCGCCGGCAAGTAAAAATCTCTTGGCCGAGTTAATTTTTTGCTCGTGAATATAGCGCAATTTCTTAATATTTGACTCGATCTCGTCAAGTGAAAGCTCACGAAATTTTTTGCCCTGATTCAAATCGCAATACAGGCATTTATTATAGCTGCAACTTATAGTAACAGGAATCTGAATCGTATAAGCCTCAGCCATAGGGACATAATAATAAAATCCATATTCGCCGTAAATGTCGCGTTTGAACTCGTTAATCTGCTGAATTCTATTATTTGTCATGACTTAAGCGCGCAAAAAATTTTTATATTCGTCTAAGCTCATTAAATTATCAAGTTCTGAAATATTTTCAGGTTGAATCTCAATCAGCCAGCCGTCGCCGAATGGGTCACGATTTATAATTGCCGGAGAGTCTTTAACTGAGTCATTAACTTTCACAATAACGCCTGAAACTGGAGAAATTATTTCACTCACTGATTTAGTAGCCTCGATTGAGCCGAATGAGTCGCCCGCTCTTAAATGCGTATTAACCGGGCAAATTTCAACGTGAACAATATCGCCGAGTGATTTTTGCGAGTAGTCATCAATTCCGACTCTGACAAAATTATTTATTTTCGCTGCCCATTCGTTATTATTCGTGTAAAGTAAATCATTCTTGAATTCTAGCATTATTATATTCTCCTTTGAGTGTCCAGTTTGAATCTAAATATTTAGCGAGCATTAATTTATTTATATTATTATTTATCTCGCTCAAGTCTATATTATCACCAGCAAAAAATTTTATATATTCCCGTTTAAATATATCTTGTGAAATTCCGGAGCTATAACGCAAATTTTTATCAGGCAATAAATTATCACGTGAAATATTCGAGCTTGTATCATATTGCGAAAAAAATTTTAATGACTCTTGACCGCATATAATATCGCATAAAAGAGTCATAAATTCCCGAATGTTTATATCACGCTTTAAAAAATTTTTGAGATTCACAACTTTTTTTGCAGGATCTGAACGCCTCAAAACTTTATGAATAACTCTCAAGTCCGAGTCAAATAATAAAGTCCCATGATGTAACAAAATATTATTCCTGTGAAATTGTGCCATGCCCGAAAATTTATAATTATTCACTAACAAATCATTATGATTAAATTCAAGAGTGCCGTTAATGCCGATTTTCACGAGAGAGTTTATTATAATATCAGCAAAAAATTTCAGATTATATATTTTCCTGTCATGCAAGATAAAGCTGTAATTTACATTTCCTAAATCGTGATAGACTGCCCCGCCGCCTGAATTCCGCCTGACAATTTTTATATTATTCCCGCGCGCAAAATTTATATCAATCTCGTCATAAATATTATTAAATCGTCCGAGAATTACTGCCGGTTCATTCTGCCATAAAAAGAAGCAGCCTTCAAATTTAGATAACGCGCATAAATCGCAAAAAATTTCTTCACGAGCCAAATTAAACGCTGGATTATACATTATTCGCCGTCCGGTGCATCAGGGCGCATAATTCTTATAGTCTCGTCCTGAAACCAGTCATAAATTGTGCGTTTCTGTTCGTGCTGATTTCTTAATCTCTCAATGCTTGAGCCGAGAATATAAACGGGATTCACGGGATTAATTAAATCATGGCCGAATTTTCGCAGAGTCAGACTCAAATTTTCTAACTCGTTTTCTGTATCAGTGATAAAGGCTATTAAATTCCAGTCCTCGTTCTCGTCATGATCTATATCGAACCATCCGGGCAAAAATATCCGGCGCTGTTCAGTCAAGAAAATATGCAGCTTCCCTATAAACGGCAATAAATTTTTATAATCGCCTGAAACTTTCTGCACGAATAATCTATCAGCGTCAAGAAATTTATATTTGTCGCTCTCTAATTGCGGGTAATTCTTATAGTGATTAAAATCTGCGCGTGCCCTCATGACAAAATCAACGCACAAATTACCGTAATGCAAATTATTAACTCGTGCCCATTCGTCGAGCTTAATTTGTCCGGGAGCTTGAAATTTTCTAGCAGAGACTCCGACATTCGGGAAGTCAGCAAGAAATTTTTTTATTTCCTGAGAGTCCGGCCAAGCTGCTTTTACTCGTTCACCGTCAAAAATAAAATATTTATCGTCATTAAGGCACGGCATAATTTGAAAATTTTCGCGGATTGTGATTTCCTTAATGCCCCAGTCAGTTAAGAAGGCTTTATCCATTAATTGAGTCATTATATTTAGATCAAGCATTTCACGAGCTTTTGACTCATTTATTATAATTTCTCCGGGCGGAGTAATCGGCAAATATAAATCTTTCGCGGCTCCCTCACGAGTCTTTATGCCCTTTTCTGTGAGAATGTAAATATTATTAATTTGCTGTAAATCGTCTGATTCACATAAAATTTTCAGCCCGTCCGGATTCTCGCCGGCAAGTTTAATAGTTTCTTCGTTCCAACATGGCAATTCTTGAGTGAATAACAATAATAAATTTTCCATGACTATATAATAATATAAAAAATGGGAGCCGTGAATGACTCCCCTGAAAAATTTTCGCGTTAAATCTCGTCGGCTGATTTGATTTCTTTGACTTCAGCGACAACGCCCTTTTTAAGTGTAGCAAGTGCCGGCAACTTCCCAGCGAGTCCTAATTTTTCCGTCATTCTAGCATTTCTATAACCGTCAATAACAGGAATCTTGACTCCCTTTGCCTTTGCTGCATTCTCGACTGAATTAGAAAGTTTCACCTGCGACTCGTCAATGCTTGAATAGAAAAACGCTTTTACTTCTTCAGGCTCCAACAACGTAGCTTTTAAGTGCAATTGCTCATTAATATACGACGATGCGGCCATAGCTGCGACTGCTCCGTCTGCTGCTGCTGTGATAACTTGACGCAAATATTTGCTCCGAACATCGCCCGCCGCAAAAATTCCTTCTACTGAAGTCTCCATGTGATCATTTGTGATAATCCAGCCGCCCCGTTCAGCTTTAACGAGTCCGCGCACACACTCATCATCAGGCTCTTGCCCCACGAACATAAACACGCCTGACACTGCAAGATTTGAGATTTCGCCGGTCTTAACATTTTTGAGTACGAGATTTTCAACCATTCCGTCGCCCTCGATTTTCTCTACGACTGTGTTATAAACGGGTTCAATTTTAGGATTTGCGAGTGCCTGAGCGATTGCTGCCCTGTCTGCCCTGAACTCGTCGCGCCTGTGAATGATATAGACTTTTGACGCGAATTTTGTGAGATAGCCGCCCTCTTCAACTGCTGTGTTGCCGCCTCCTACTACTGCGACCTCTAAATCTTCAAAGAATGCGCCGTCACATACTGCACAGAAACTCACGCCCTGCCCGATGTGTTCCGCTTCACCCTCACAGCCTAATCTCTTAAAGTGTGCGCCGGTTGCTACGATAACTGCTTCAGCCTCGATCTCGTTTGCTTGGCCGCTCTTGTGAGTGATAATAACTTTCTTGTCGCCTCGTAATTCGACCTTGCTGTCGTCTACCATGCGGATTTCAGTGTTGAATTTCAGCGCGTGATTCTTGAGTAAATCACCGAGTTCCGGGCCTGTTGCATGAGCTACACCGGGGTAATTCTCGATTTCGTCAGTGATATTAATTTGTCCGCCAGTTGCTGCCTTCTCAAGAACTAAGACATCAAGACCAGCTCGACGACCATAAATAGCTGCGCTCATACCTGCGGGGCCTGCTCCAATAATTACTAATTCGTGTTTCTCCATTTTTAAATCAATACTTCCTTTCGTGTTTATACATATATTATATTAGCTATGTGCTTTATTTCGCTAATAAATTTATTGTCCCTGTACCTGCTTTGAATTCGCCGATAATTTGAGCGTGTTCAAAACCGGAATTTTTCGCGTGATTCAATAATTCCTGCGCTTTATTATCACTTACTGCCAGCAATAACCCGCCCGAAGTCTGAGCATCAAAGATTAAATCTAAATCCGAGCGTTTAATATTATCTGACGCATTAATAAATTTCTCAAAAGCTGCCTGATTTCTATACGCGCCTTCAGGAACGAGTCCCATATCCGCAAGTTCTCTCACTCCTGAAATAGCGGGCAATTTCTCAACGAATAAATCACAGTCAAGATTATTGCTTACCATGTCGGCCAAGTGCCCGGCAAGCCCGAATCCTGTAACGTCCGTTGCTGCGTGAATATTTGCGTGTAAATCATCATTTAAATTCAACATGTTTAATTTTTTCATGCTTGAGACTGCTTCAATGCGGGTTAATTCATTCTCTATCATGTCGGCTTTTATTGCAGTTATAGCGATTCCCGTGCCTAGCTGCTTAGTTAATATTAACTTGTCGCCGGGTTTTGCTCCGATTGTGCGCCATAATTTATTCTTCTCGACTTCTCCATAAACTACAAGGCCGTATTTAGGTTCATCATCTTGAACGCTATGACCGCCCACTAAGAAAGCATTTGACGATCTGACACGTTCAAAGCCTCCTTCTAAAATTTTGCTCAATACTTCAAGCTCTAAATATTTAGTCGGGAAGCAAACGACATTTAACGCGACAATTGGACGGCCTCCCATAGCAAAAATATCACTGATTGAATTTGCCGCCGCAATTTGTCCCCATGTGAAAGAGTCATCTACAACCGGAGTAATAAAATCTATTGTCAGAATGCCGAGCCGGTTAGAGTCAAGCTCAAAAACTGCTGCGTCCTCGCTGCCGTCCCATGATGCAAGAATTCTATCACCGTAGACTCTGGGAATTCCCGATAAAACTTTTTGAAGATCCGCCGGACCTATTTTTGCCGCTCACCCGCTTGAGTGCGATAATTCCGTGAGTCGCTTTTTACCGATTTGGCTATTATCACAGCACGACACGATAATCACCTGCCCTGCGTGTAAAACCTTTAGAGTCAAAATATTCAAGAATAGGCAAAATAAATTTTCTTGTGCTTCCTGTTGAGTCTCTTACTTGTGCGAGCGTAAATTTTTCGCCGAAAGTTTTTATAATTTCTCGTAATTCGCGCTCCAAATCTGCAATTAATATATAACCTTCAGGAATCAAAGCAAGTTCTCCAGTGTTGCGCATTGCCTGAATCAATTTCGTGAATGATTTATCGGGTAATTTAATTTCGCGCTTTAACTCGTCAAGCGTTATCAACTGCCATTTATGAGCCATGCAAATTTTCTTGATTAATTCTTTATTTCGCGTAAAAGTCTCGTCATTCTCAGGCACAAAATCAGGAAGACGCAATTTATTATTATTTTCCTGAACGATTAAATTTTTATTGACAGCTAGATTTATTAATGATCTCGAAAAATTAAGGCTCTCTAATGGAATCCCCGACTCTGAAGTAAATTGCTTGTGATAGTCTCTAACAGCTTTCACTAATGAGTCTAAAAGCTCACTGCAATATTTCAGCGATAAATAATTATTATCAAGTTCGATTATCTGCCCGGAGTCAATTAATTTTTTCGCGAGTTTCTCGACATTTTCCGGCGTGTCTTGAATAATTTGCACAGAATTAATTTTGTCGATATTGCCGGACTCGTTTATTAAATATTCAAGCCTCTTGACTGGGTCATTATTTGACTCGATTAAATTATTTATGCGTTCTAAGATTTTCGCGCGGCTTGCTGCTCCCCTCGGCTTATAAGAATATGGATAAATTATTTCTCCGCCTCCTATTGTGATTAATGGACTGTAGAATCTCATTATAAATCGCTGGCCAAATGTGCAGACAATAGGCTCTTCAAGGACTAATTGAACAGGCTGGGATTCTCCGGGGGCGACTTGTTTAGAATTCAATAAAGATACACGCGCTAATACTTCAGAAGTTCCTGTACAAATATGAACGCGCTGCCAATGCTTTAAAGGCTCACTTACTGAATCTAAAATTTTTATGACTGCCTCAAAACATCGTGTAGGCTTGAATATACCTTTTTGACAGACAACATCACCGCGAGTAATTTCGTCTATGTCGATTCCAGCAAGATTCGCCGCGACTCTTTGGCCTGCAAATGCTTCATTGACGCTCTGACTGTGAACTTGAAGAGTCCTGATTCTGCCTTCACGCCCTGAAGGTAATATTTCTATTTTGTCGCCCGGCCTTGCTGTTCCGTGATAAGCTGTACCAGTTATGACAGTCCCGAATCCCGATATAACAAATGCCCTGTCAACTGGCAGGAAAAAAGCTCCGTTTCTTGGCCTGACTTTGACTCGGTCAATTAAAATTTTTATCTCATTGCGCAATAAATCTAAATTTTCACCTGTAACGCTTGAGACTGGTATAATCGCCTTATTCTCTAAGAAAGTCCCCCGCACGAATTCTTTAACGTCATCAATAACTAAATCTAACAGCCCGGCCTCGTCCTGAATCCTGTCAATTTTCGTAACTGCTATTAATCCCTCGTGAACGCCTAATAATTCCATGATAGCTAAATGTTCACGAGTCTGAGGCATAATGCTTTCATCAGCAGCAACAACAAGCAAAGCCGCATCAATTCCCGACGCTCCGGCGACCATTTGACGGATAAATTTTTCATGCCCGGGAACGTCTATAACGCTTATGATTCGGCCGTCATCTAATTTCAACGGTGCAAAGCCTAATTCTATAGTGATTCCGCGGCGTTTTTCTTCGAGTAATCTATCACAATTTATGCCGGTCAACGCGTTAATTAATGCCGTCTTGCCGTGATCTATATGGCCTGCAGTGCCTATTACTAACGAAATTTCAGACATTTATGACACCTTCAAGCGATTTAATAATTATTTCGTCGTCGCCTTCCTGCAAAGTCCTGACGTGTAAAACAATCTCATCATCACGAGCACCGCACAAAATCGGAATCTCTAAGCCCCGCAATAATTTCTGAATATAACCGGCACTAAAATTTTTATGCTTGACAGCAACTCCATAGCCCGATAATTTTATTTCAGGACATGAACCGCCCCCGGCTGCGTCTTCTATTTCGATTACGTGAATATTTGCGTTAATTTTCTGCGATAACTTTTCTGCTAATAAATCAGCTCGTGATTTCAAGATTTCGGGACTTAAGCGCAACATTTTCAACGTGGGAATCTCGTCATATAATCCGCGTGAATAAAGCCTCATAGTTGACTCAAAACCTGCCAAAGTAACTTTATCGACTCTTAATGCGCGCGCTAAAGGGTATTTCTTGAGAGAGTCAATTAATTTTTTCCTGCCTACAATGCCGCCTATTTGAGGGCCTCCTAAAATTTTATCGCCTGAAAAAGTTACAATATCCGCGCCCTGTTCGAGACATGATTTAATGCTGATTTCGCCGGAATTTGCAGGAAGATTTATTATTTCAGGATCAAGAATTAACCCGCTGCCTGCATCTTCCATGAAGATTAAATTTTTCTCGTGTGCAAGTTTAGCGAGTTCTTTACGTTCCGGGGCAGTTGTAAAGCCTTCTATTCTGAAATTTGACGGGTGGACTTTGAGAAGCATTCTAGTATTTTCCGTTATAGCATTCTCATAATCAAATAAATGTGTGCGATTTGTCGTGCCAGTCTCGATTAAATTTGCGCCGCTTAACTGCATAATATCAGGAATCCTGAACGAGCCGCCTATTTCTACGAGTTCACCGCGTGAGACAATGACATCAAAATTTTTTGCGAGTGCGCTCAATGCCAGCAAGACAGCCCCGGCGTTATTATTTACTACGAGTGCAGACTCTGCTCCAGTGAGTGCGCATAATAGATCTTCAACGTGTGAATTTCTTTGACCTCGCGCGCCCGCTTTTAAATCATATTCTAAATTTGAATAACTTGACGCTATTTGACTCATAGATTTTACTGCTTCATTTGCTATTAATGAACGCCCTAAATTTGTGTGAATTATGACTCCTGCTGCATTAATAACGCGTTTCAAGCTGGGACTCAAGGCATAAGCAAACGACTTCAAGCAAGAATCCTTAAACGAGTCCGGCGAAAAAATGAACTCGTCATCATGTAAAATTTTTTGTCTAATTTGTGATAATTCCTGATTGATTATGCGTTTGACTCTGATTCGGCCAAGAGACTCGAGCCACGATTGAACCCAGTCAGAATTTAATATTATATCCATAGCCGGAATAGATTTTAATTTTTCTCGCTGCCCATTGTCGGACACTTAAAACACGCTCCCACTTTATATAAATATTGCGATTATAATATCATGTTTATTCAGCGCGTAAATCACAAAAAATTTATTGATTATATAATGCCGTCCCGCTAACCCCCACCCAATCC
>JAFSWW010000017.1 GCA_017444345.1 Synergistaceae bacterium
CCCCCCCCCCCCCCCCCACTACTCGACACGAACAAGCGATAAATTTTCTCATAGTGGCGGGGATTTTCTGCTAAATAATTTAAGATTGAGAGACCGGGCGGGCGTTACTCGACACGAACAGGGGGCGGGGACTCATTATGAGCGGAGAATTATATTATAATCTTGTTATTTCACGGCAATAATTATTATTTATATAAGGAGGCAAAAATTTTAATGGCAGGAATAAGTTTCAGGAATATATCATTCGCTTATGGGAATAAAATAATTCTCGAAAATTTCTCGCTTGATGTAGAAGACTCGCAAATTATGTGCTTGCTTGGTCCTTCAGGGTGCGGTAAGACGACTTTAATGCGGTGTTTACTCGGTTTAAATCGTCCGTCAACTGGAGAAATTTATATCGGTGATCGCTGCGTGTTCTCTCGTGAAAATCGTATCAATATCCCACCTGAAAGACGCGGAGTCGGTGTAGTTTTTCAAGATTATGCGGTGTGGCCTCACATGACAGTTTTTGAAAATGTCGCTTATCCCATGAAGAAACAGAGATTAGACCGTGCGGAAATTGAACGCAAAGCCCGTTATGCTCTTGAACAGGTAAGAATGAGCGATTATGCGCCCTATTTGCCAAGTCAGTTATCAGGAGGCCAGCAGCAAAGAGTCGCAATTGCCCGCGCCCTTGTTAGTTCCGATGAAGTTATTGTAATGGACGAGCCTATAACGAATCTTGACGCTAAATTACGTGAAGAAATGTTAATAGAGATCCGCCAAATTCAGAAAAATATCGGGACAACAATTTTATATATTACGCATGATCAAGAGGCTTCACTCCAATTATGCGACAAGATGGCAATAATGAATTCCGACGGGTCATTATCACAGATAGGCACTGACGAAGATATTATTTTGCGTCCGGCGAATAGATTCGTGTTTGAGTTCATAGGCGTGTCAAATTTCTTTACTCTCAAGAAAATTAATGATTCATGGTGCTTTCATGAGAACGAGAAAATTATTTATAGTGATTCAATACCTGAAAATTTTGACTCACTTGTCGACATGGGAGTCAGACCTAATGACATTATATTTGATGAGAGCTCGCAATTACGCGGCCGGGTCAAACGTTCTGTATTTCTAGGCAGTGAATATAACATGTTTATAGATTTTGACGGCCAAGAAATAAGAGTACAGCGCAGTACGTTCGATGACGGGGCGGGAATGATTCAGGAGGGTTCAGAGGTCGGGCTGAAATTTTTAAATCCCGTCTTCTATCAGTCAAATATTAACATGAAAGGAGCATGAAAAAATGTTCAGGCAAAAATCAGACTTAGCAGCAATGGAAGGCAAAAGACTCGGACTTGACGGAATTATGACGGCTTTGAGTTTTGCGCTTTTATTCGTAATTGTAGTAATTCCCATTTTCATGATTATATATAATGCGTTTTTCTATGAAGGAAAATTTGATTTGACACTTTTCACGAGCGTTATATTTGACCCTGAAAATTTGAAAGCAATGGGCAACACGATAATTATTGCAGTAGCTGTTACTATATTCGGGACAATTATGGGATTATTTTATGCGTGGCTGCTGGGACGGAGCGACATTCCGGCAAAAGGTTTCATGCGGGCATTATTCACGATTCCTTACATGTTCCCGCCTTTTTTCGGAGCTATGGCGTGGGATTTGCTTTTTTCAGGGCGGGCAGGCTATATAAACCGCTGGCTGATGTCAACTTTTCATTTAAGAACTGCCCCGATAAATATAAATAGTTTAGGCGGAATTATATTTGTAGAATGCTCGTATTACTTCCCGTTTGTGTTTATGCAGGTAGTCAGCGCGCTTGAAAGAATGGATCCTACACTTGAGGAGTCAGCAAGAATAGCCGGGGCTCGTCAATCTCAAGTCATCTGGAAAATTACATTACCGCTCGTGAAGCCTGCAATATCTGCCGGGGCTTTGTTGATTCTAATTTCGTCGCTTGCACATTTCGGGGTGCCTTCAATATTAGGATTCTCGAAAAATATTTTTACACTTCCTACTATGATTTATGCTTTAATTAACAGATCCGGCGGAAGTTTTGAAGGAATCAGACAGGGCACGGCGTTATCGATTTTGTTAGTGGCTGTTGTTGCTGTAGCCTTAGTTATTCAGAAAAAAGTTTTAAGCTCAGGAAGTTATGACATCATCAAAGGCAAATCAATGCGTCCTACTCTCATAAAATTGCGCGGTGCAAAATATCCGTTATTGTTTCTTGCTTGCTTGACTCTATTAATAATTGTAGTTGTCCCTCTTGTAATGATTTTCTTAGTGGCACTTGTTAGAGCTTACGGTCTGCCATTGACATGGGAGAATTTCTCGTTAAGCAATTATGAAAAAGTTTTTGCCTCACCTGCGACTCTTGACTCTATAAAGAATTCTTTATTCTTGTCAGTAACAGCCGGACTCGTTTGTATGTTCTTGGGCGTAATGATAGCATACGTAATAAATCGAATTAAGCCGCGCGGGAAGAGTTTGCTTGAAATATTATCTATTTTGCCGTATTCGATTCCCGGGACTGTCTTAGCAATCGGAGTAATTTTATCGTGGTCAGGCTCAATCATGAATATAACTCTATATAATACGATTTGGATTATATTAGTTGCGTATATGGCGAGATATTTATCATTCTCAATGAAGAGTGCGAGCGCGTCATTACAGCAAGTAAATTCATCGCTTGAAGAGGCTTCACGGGCATGCGGAGCGACTCACACGGAGTCACTAAGAGATATTACACTGCCATTAATAAAACCTGCTATGGTATCAGGATTCTTTCTTATATTTTTGCCGGCAATGAGGGAATTAACGACCTCGATTTTACTTTACGGCCCATATAGCAGGACACTGGGCGTGCAGATTTTCGCGTTACGTGATGCGGGAATGATTCCTCAAGCGGCGGCCCTTGCGTCAGTTGCCATTGTAATAATAATTATCTGCAATGCTATAGTAACATGGATCACTAAGGACAGGAAAGGCGCATAATTGGCGGCGGCATTCATGAGCGAATAAAAATTTTGTTGTGTGTGAGTTGCAGACGTTGGACTCGCGTTTATGTTGCGATAATGAGTTTTTACGGCGGCGTTCATAAGCTAATAAAAATTTTGTTGTGTGTGAACTGCAGGCGGGGGCTCGCGTTTATGTTGCGTTTATGATAAATAAATTATGTGCTGAAATCTCGTATTTACAGCAAGAAAATATACACACGAAAGGAGCATAAATAAATAAATGAATCAAGTAATTTTGCGACATGTAACAAAAAAATTTACTACTCGTACAATGGGAACTGTTACAGCTGTTGATGATTTCAATCTCGAAATAAAAGAGGGTGAATGCTTCTCATTTTTAGGGCCGTCGGGCTGCGGGAAGACTACGACATTAAGAATGATTGCAGGCTTTGAAGACTTATCAGAAGGCGAGATCGAATTATGCGGGCGGCTTGTGTCGAGTAAGGCAAAAAATTTATATATCCCCCCTGAAGAGCGTGATCTCGGAATGGTATTTCAGGCTTTTGCAGTATGGCCTCACATGAATATTTTTGATAATGTAGCATTCCCGTTAAAAATTCGCAAAGTCCCGAAAAATGAAATCTCAGCAAGAGTGAAAGACGCATTAAAGCACTGTTCACTTGATGGGCTCGAAAAATTATACCCCTCTGAATTATCAGGAGGTCAGCAGCAGCGAATCGCACTCGCCCGGGCAATAGTTACAAATCCTAAAGTCATGTTACTTGATGAGCCGCTTTCAAATTTAGATCCCAAGTTACGCGAGACTATGAGATTCGAAATAAAAGAGTTACAGCGTCAATTCGGATTCACGATTATATTTGTAACTCATGATCAATCGGAAGCTATGGCAATTTCTGATAGAATGATGGTGTGCGACATGGGCAGAATTATGCAGATTGACACTCCGGAAAATTTATATAGATATCCTAATTCAAGATTTGTGCATAATTTCTTAGGCGAGTCGACCTTCATAAACGTTGAAATCAAGGACGGCCAAGTCTTCCCCAAAAATGATTACTCGCAGGCAATTAATTTAGCAATTCCGGAAAATGCAAATAAAGAAATGGTCATAGCAGCAAGGCCGAACGCTATAAAATTGAGTCAAGACTCAGGCTTTAGGACTCATATCGAGAAAAGAATATTTCTCACTGATAAAACCGAGTATTTAGTCCCAGTCGGTGAACAGCTCGTAAAAATCCAGACTCCTCATAGAGTAATATTTGCACCGGGAGAGTCATGCTGCATAGATATTGCTGGTGCTGGCTGGTACAAACCTGAGGACAAGGCAGCAGAGGCCGAACGGGCAAGAAGACAAAGATTTTAACTTATACAGAAAGCGTGATAAACAATGCGCCGTGAAGATTTTAGCGAGATGGCAGAGACTCAAGAGTCTCACTGGTGGTTTAAGGGCAAACGCAGAATTATTAACAAGTTGATAAATAAATGCGTATTTAACGGGACTCCCATGAAAATTTTAGAAATAGGCAGCGGAACAGGGGCAAATTTGCCGGTACTTGCTCAATATGGAAATGTTACAGCTATGGAACTTGACAACTATGCACGGAGTTTTATTAATCAGCGCGAAAATATTTCAGTCGTTAAGGGCTATTTACCGGACGGATTAGAATCAGTTGACGGTGAAAAATTTAATCTTGTATGTATATTTGACGTTCTCGAACATGTTGAGAAAGATTCGGAAGCTGTGCAGGCTCTAAAAAATTTGCTTGATCATGACGGTAAAATTTTAATTACTGTTCCTGCTTATCAGTGGCTCTATAGTGTTCATGATAAAAATTTAGGTCATTATAGACGCTATACACGAAAAAATTTGTGTGAACTTTGCGAGAAAAACGGCCTAAAAATTTTATATTCAGGTTATATGAATACTTTTTTATTCCCGTTAATGATGATTGCGCGTTTTGCGGATAAGATTCTAAGTAAATTGCATAAGGGGGGGCTCTTCTGGCTCAAAAATTCCGGGCTTAGGCTTGAATTATATTCTTGATTCGATTTTTGCGGCTGAAGCATTATTTATCCCTTCTGTATCGTTACCGTTTGGAGGCAGTGTTATAAGTCTCTGCGGAAAATAATAAGAAAACGGCAGGGGCGCGGCATAATAACACCCCTGCTAAAAAATTTTTATTTCTTGAATATATTATCGAACGTGGCGAGAATCTTATTTGAATTTGTTGCGAGTGCTTCTAAATCAACTTTCATTGCTGATTTTGCAATTTTTTCAACGTCGACTCCCTTTTGATCTACATCATTGCGGACTGATAATAAATTATTAGCTACGAGAATTTCTTGACCCTCTTTAGATAAAATAAAGTCATATAATAATTTGCCGTTCTCGTTATTTGGGCTGCCCTTGACGAGTCCGATCGGTGAGAAAATAGAAATTAAATCCTTCTCCAAATATACAAATCCAATCGGTGAACCCTGAGCCATTAAATTATGTGATACGTAATCGAGCATGATTCCGACTTTGTAGGCACTTGCTGCGACTTGATTGTGTGTTGCCGTAGTACCTGACTCTAGTTCGCACCCGTTAGCGCGTAATTTCTTGAAATATTCTTCTCCGTATTCGGGATTTGCGAGCAATGCAGCTACAAAATATTTTGTTGTCCCTGCGCTTGATGGATCAGTCATTACAATTTGACCTTCCCAGTCATCGTCTAATAAATCTTTCCAAGATTCGGGAGCGTCATCAGCTTTAACGAGTGCCGTATTATAGCCTATACCCATGTTCATCATTCTTGCGCCCGTGTAATAGCCGTCCGGGTCGATAAATTTTGCGTCAATTGCTTTTGCTTCAGGTGAAGAATATTTTTGCAGGATTCCTTCTTTCTTGAATGATAAATAATCTGCGGGATCTCCTACCCAAATTACGTCAGCAGCTACTTGGCCGGCCTGATGTTCTGTAGCAATTTTTGTAATTACTCTGCCTGTTCCTGCAAAATAATAGTCCATTACTATATCAGGATATTTTGCCTCAAAGCCTCGTTTAATGGCCACTAATTGATCTTCCTGCATTGAAGAGTACATCATGACTTTACCCGACGGAGCAGCAAATGCCGATGACGCTATAAACACTAACATTAACGATAAAATAACCGGATAAAAACGTTTCATAAAAATTAACCTGCCTTCTATTATAAAATTTTTGCAATAATTCTATAATGAATCCGGAATCTAGTAATGCATATAAATACGAAAAATTTTTTATGCTAAAATATTTTATTAATTACTAAGTGTGAAAGTTGTAAAAATTTGCGAAATGTTGAAATCTTTATTAATAGCCTGCTCGTTTATTAGCATTATACCAGTTCCAAGAAAAATTTGCCTTGAATGGACTCCGGGTAATTTGCGCTTATTTCCTGTAATGCTTGCTTTAATAGGCGCGTTAATATTTGTTCCCATATGGGCGGGGATATTTATATTTTTGCGTGAGTTCGTGAATTTCTCTGTAAATCTTCGCGGGCTTGTAATGACTCTTTCAGCACTGGCGTTAACTGGCGGGCTTCACATGGATGGACTTATGGACACGAGCGACGCAATTTTTTCACACAGAGATAGAGAGACGAGACTCAAAATTTTGTCAGATACTCATGCGGGATCGTTTGCTGTGATTGCTTGTGTCAGCGTTATATTATTAAAGACTCTTTTATTTGCTGAAATTTTCACGCGCAGTGATATAAATTTGTTGAAAATCTCATTAATTCCGGCGTTATCACGTCTTGGCATGAGCATATTATTAAATAATTCAAGATTTGCGAAAAAAAACGGGCTTGCTGTGATTCTCGGCTCGTCAAGAAATCAGCGTGATAATTTTATTCTTGCAATAATATATATTATTTATGCGTCATGCGATATTTTTAGCGGATTGATTCTTGCATTAAGTCTATTTATATGGCATAAGATTTGCGCTAAAATTTTCGGAGGCATAACGGGCGATTTACTGGGCGCATTTGTTGAGATTAGCGAGATTATTTTATTATTTCGGGCGGCTTGCTAGAATTATTTTGTGATAAACGAGATAATTTCATAGTCATGGGAATTGCGCTATGTATATATGTATAATTAGAAGCTATTATCGGGAATTTGCGGGATTGTTTTGTGATCGTGATAATTTATATAAGTGAGAATTTACGCAAAAATTTTTATGTATATAACGGGTGATTTGTTAGAGTGATTTTATAGAGTTTTGCAGATATTTTCAGGCGGCGGTGTATGGAAATTGATTCAGAAAAAATATAGTGAATCATGCAAATTTTACTAATACATTTACTAATACAAAAAGTTAATTTAATCACAGTTATTATAAGCATTTACAGAGATAAAAATTTTGTTATCATGCAATTTTTTCACGCTATATTTTGCCGCAAAAAATATTATCTTTATCCAGCAATCAATAAAGAAAGCAAGAAATTTTACAGCTGCATTTACAGCTACAGAAATATAAAAATTTTCCAGTTATAACAATCACTCATAAAGCAAAAAATTTTGTTGTAATGCAATTTTTTCACGCAAAAAAATTTATTCATGTATAATTCGCTAATAAAATATATAAACAGGAGAAGGAAAATATTTGCATTTAATTTTAGGCGGCCGTTACATGGGCAAAGAGTCTTACGCTAGGGATCTATATAAAAATTTTGCTGAGTTCTATAATCTTGAAATCGACTCGCCCGAAAAAATATCAAGCCCCGGCCTTATAACAAATTTGCACATGGGAGTAAAATTTTTGCTGGATAAAAAATTAAACCCGTCAGAATTCTTTACGTCAAAACTTGAAATCTTGCGCGAGTCCGTGTTAATCGGCGATGAAATAAGTTCGGGAGTCATTCCCATTGATGAATTTTCGCGAAAATGGCGCGATGAGACCGGGCGGTTATATCAATTTTTAGCGAGTCAGGCTGATATTGTTGACAGGATTTTTGCGGGACTCTCTCTGAGATTAAAGGGGTAAAGCATGAAATATATTTTTTTCGACATTGACGGAACACTAATAAGCCACGTTAAATTTTCTCATATTCCTGAACAAACTCGCGAGGCCGTGAATTTATTGCGCAGGGCTGGGCATATTCCCGCGATTGCAACAGGCCGGGCGGCTTTTCTTGCTATGAATGTCGCTAAAGAGTTCGGTATAAATTATCTAGTTGCTTCAGGAGGTGCGCAGATCGTAATTAATAATCATGAAATTCACACGCAATTTTTTCCGGAGCAGCATTTGAAAAATTTTCGTGAAGTAGCAAATAAATATCCTGAAATCACGGCATGTGTCGACGAGAAATATTTATATACTGCCGGAGCATTTGACTTATTCCGGGAATATTTTAATAATCAGGCCGGTTATAATTGCATTAGGCCTTTACACGAAATGAAGCGCGCTATAATGTGTTATATAATGCTCAATCACGAGAAATTAAATTATAATCACGGTTTATTTTTTCAGCCGCCTGAGAATACAAGACTCGAATTAATGCACGGATTCACCGAGTCAAGGCATTCAAGCTCAAGCAAATGGCAGGGAATAAAGCAATTAATCGCTCATGAGGGCGCAAATCTCGACGACGTTATAACATTCGGGGACGGGCCAAATGACTCGGAAATGCTGCGAAATTCTAAAATCGGCGTTGCAGTCGGGCGGGCTTCTCAAGACGTTAAAAATTTTGCGAGTTATGTGTGTGAAGACATTGACGACGGCGGAATATTGAAGGCTTGCAAGCATTTGGGATTGATATAGATTTATATATAAAGAAATAATAAAAGCCTCCGCAGTAACCGTTTGATGAGAGTTCTGACCCGTTCCTAAAAGACTAAATGTCTGCGGCAAGTTGCCGAAATAGTTGCGAGTGTTGGCTCAGAACAAAATCACCTTAACGCGAAACCGCAGGGGCATGTGATAAATTATAGCAGGTTTTAGAAAATTTTTACGAGAGGTTTTACACAAATTATGACGAAAAATTTTAAGCGATTATTAATTATATTTGTTATATTGCTTAATTCGTGTGCTGCAAATGCTTTAACTAGGGCGGAATTTCTTGCAAAATTACTCGAATCGCGCGGCATTGACTGGAGCGAGTCTAAAGAATTTATTAATAATAACGGCGCACATTTCATGTTAAGAACAGGATATATCACGGATCAAGTAAATAATTTAACAGGAAATATTACACGTCGTGAGGCTCTGCGCTGGGTGATTCAGAGTCTGGGCTTATCGTTCGAGGCTGAATTATTGAATGATTACCCGACCGGCTTTAAAGACTCCGGCAAATTAAATAATTTCGAGCGGGGCTGCTTAGTCGTTGCTGTGAATATGACTCCGGCAATTATCGCAAAATCTGACAATTTCAGGGGCAATGAAGCATTATCAAATAAAGACTCTGAAATAATTTTATCCCGTGTGAAAGAAGCAAGCTCAAATTTGAGACTCGATATAATCCGCAACCCGTTAAAGGGCTTAAGAGTATTTATTCACAGAGACGGAGTCCCTACTGGAGTCCCCGGCTGGCGAGTCTATGCTGATAATTTGAGCGATAAATCAATTGCTGAGAATCTCAAGAAAAATTTTAAATCACACGGCTTTGACATGAAGAGCGCGAAATCAAACGGGTTATATTTACTGCGCAGTGAGAGATTAGAAGACTATAATCAAGTCCGCAAATTAGTGAATTTAATTAAATCACGCGGCATAAAATCACGAGTCTTGCCATCAATGAGTAATCCAAATATGAATATTGCTCCGCGATTCTGGGTAATGATGACTATAGATCCCACTTACTGGAGAATTTCGCCGGTATTCTCTCAAAACGGGCCTAAAGAATTATGGACTCTTTCACAGATTGCAAGGCACAACAGGGCAAAGGCTGCCATAAATGCCGGTTTCTTTGCTGTAACGACTATAGGACACGGATTCCCGATCGGTGCGCTCAAAGTCAACAACGAATTTATTAATAATCCATATGAGGGGCGGGGCTGTCTTGGCTGGAATAATAACGACGAGGCAATTTTTTCTGTAGCTTCTCAAGAGGCTGCTTACTGGGTCGACATGGAAAATATTATTCAAGCCGGGCCGTTAATTCTTGATGAGGGCGTGCCAGTTTATAGCTACAATAATGAAGGCTTTAATAACTCGTTAATTTCTGTGAGGCATCCTAGATCTGCAATAGGTCTTAATCAAGACGGCCAATGGGTGTTTATCGTAGTAGACGGGCGGAACGGTTTTCACTCTTCAGGTGCAACTATAGCGGAACTTGCTGATATAATGCGCTCGCAGAATGTTTTATACGCTTTAAATCTTGACGGGGGCGGCTCAAGCGAGATAATAATCAACGGCAAAATTTATAATTCAATATCTGAAGGCAAAGAAAGAATTATAAGTTATGCGCTCGGAGTTATAGCACTTGAATAAAAATGTGTTAGAATATCGCTCATGATTGAAGATTTAAGAAATCTATAATTATAATTATATTTTTATGAAAGGCTGTGTGCTTTACACATGAAAAAATTTTCAGTATTTGCGCTGATTATTGCGTTAGTAGTTATTGCTGCAACACCTGTTTTAGCGTGGGATGTTGCCAAACAAAAGAGTCTCGGACAGGACAAAAACAAAATGACTTGGTATTTACTCGATTACGGTAAAGACGAAAACGGGACTTTATTCGCTGTCTCAAGAAAATATTATACTAATCCTACAGTCAAGAATGAGACAATCGAGCTTTTAATGTCAAAGTTCGGGCTTTCTCCTGAAGTTGCCGGAAGTCTTTATTTCACTGAATACGGCTATGAATACACAGAGGACGGCAAAAAATTTGCTATGACATATTTACGTCATTATGATATGTTAGGCAATGAGATTCACGGCACAGTTTACGACGGAAGCACCGAGACAAACGCGAAAACTTTTGCGCCGGTTCCTGCCGGGTCGACTCCTGCGAAGGGTGCAGCTTATGCAATGGGTAAGACTCCAGCTCCTGACAAACCTGCAGCAAAGAGAAGCAGCACAGTGCCGACAAAAAGAGTCGTACGTCCTAAGAAGTAATTTGATTAATTATTAAGCGAAAAAATTTCTTGACTCTCTCGTGTTAAAGCGAGGGAGTTTTTATTATTTCTGATTCAGGTATCTATAAGCGTATATTGCCGCAAATTTAAAAGTGTTCCTGCGTATGTTATTGCTTATGGGAGAAGAAAAAATTTTTATGACGTTATTAAAGCCTGTTCTTGTGATTTGAGTTAATAAAATAGTCTCATCGCGGTTAAATTTTTTTGCCTGACAGAATTTAATTATATCAGGAGCGAGTCCCCATATTTTAAGCCAGTTAAATATAAATCGCCAGTTTGCTGCATTTGAAGGTACGTTAATATCACATAATAATTTCATGTTCCAGTATAAATTAGCGAGTAATTCATTATCGGGCTGATATAGCGGCAAGTGTTTCATTATCATTCCTGACCATCTGAAGGCCGTTAAAATTTTGTCTTGTGCTTGTCTCAAGTCCAGCATGTCGTCATTCAAATCAAGATCGTCAATGTGATAGTTCTTCCCTTTTTGTTTGCGCTTAAGTGAGAATTGACCCCAGCAAAACGGCTCAGTGTCGCCGCCGAAAGAATGTTTACCTAATGCCGGAGCTGTTGCTGTGATTATGCCGTAATTCTTAAGAAATAATTTAGTCCATACTGTAGTCTCGCCGTATACTTTGCGAAATAATATGATCCCTGAAGAGTTTATAAAATAGTCATAAGGCAATTAATATGCTCCCTTTTTGCTTAGTACTGCATAAGCTGTCTTGATTAATATTACTATATCGAGCCATAATGACCAGTTGCGAATATAATATAAATTCATTTCTCGTCTTATATCCCTGTCTAAATCGCTCCGTCCGCTGACCTGCCATAAACCTGTTAATCCGGGCTTAACTGTGTAAATTTTTTTTGCTATATATTCGCCGTAAGCTAAATTAACATCGCTTTGTATTAATGGACGTGGGCCGACTAGACTCATTTCACCTTTTAGGACATTAAATAATTGCGGGAGTTCGTCAATGCTCGTTTTGCGTAATTTTGCGCCTGTTTTCGTGAGTCTCGGATCATGCTTGAGCTTTATTCCCTTTTCGTAGTCGTGTAAAATTTCTTTATCCTGAAATAAAATTTTTGTGCGTTCGTCTGCATCTGTGTACATAGTTCGGAATTTATAAATTTTGAAGTGTTTAGTTTTCCAGCCGACCCTATCTTGAATGAATAACGCAGGGCCTCCGTCTTCGTGTTTTATTTTATACGCCGCCCATGCCATTAACGGCGAAAAAATTATCAATGCTATTATTGCGCCAGTATAGTCCATTATGCTTTTAATAAATCTATTGAACGGGTTTAATAGTCCTTGTGAAGCAGAAATAACAGGCATTCCGTCAACATCCCGAATCGAGGCCGAAAAAGTTGTAAGCATATACATATCGGGAATATAATGAACTTGCCGGACGTGAAATTCTACCATGTCTAAAATGTGAGTTAATAATTTTCTTGACGCTGTAGAGATTGCCACGGCTGCCTCGTCGACTCTGTACTGCGAATAAATTTTTTCGAAATCTTCGAGTCTTCCTAAAACTTTAAAGCCTGCTATAACTTGGCCTAATTTTCTAGGGTCATCATCAAGAAAGCCGATTACTTTGCAGGAAGTAAAAGGGTGTGATGTTATAGTTTCTGCAAAAATTTCACCGGTTCTGCCAGCTCCTAGAATTATAATATTTGTAGAGAGAAGGCCCGCCGCAAATAATACACGCCTGAAAATATATCTTGCTGATAAACATAACGGCACGAATATAATAATGCTCGTTGAAATCATAAATCTTGAAATCTCGTATTTCTGTGAGTAAAGATATAAAGCAATTACCATTATTACAAGCACTGAAGATTTTAATATAGCCTTGAGTTCGTCCCATACAATCCAGTTTTTGAAGTCATATAGCGAATTAAAATAAAACACTGCTAAGACTGTACCCGTAAAAAACGCCCTGACTTCAAAATTAAATCCGGGCATATTCTTTTGTGAGAAATAATATATAATCAGCGAGAAACTCAGCCAGTATAAAAGCGTGTCTATAATTGCCTGAGTAAATGCTAATAAAGTCCTGATTATTCCTGAATGATTCTGATTCTCCATGACATTTATTTAAATGATTACAAGTTATATTATTAAATGAAATAATACCCACGAAACACGAGAGATTATGCGGCCTTGAATCATTCATGTCAACCCCTTTTTTTATGATTTTTATTTCATTTCAGAGTGATTATATCATTAAATTACTTGTTAGAAAGAATCAATTTTATTTATTGTAAGTGCTTTGCGTGAAGTGTGCTAAAATCAATAAAATTTTTACAGGAGGTCTCAAGAAATGTCAAAAAAATTTGCTGCATTATTGTTAATATCAGCGTTATTTGTTACGATTTCAAATCCGGCATTTTCTCTTGAGAATAATATTATAGAAATAGACTCACCATCGCCGGAATATCTTGAATGGCTGAAATCTCCGGATTTATTTACTGGCGGACTAATTCCGAGTCCCGTTGATAATTCAAATTTATGGAAGAATCCCCCGCAATCTCGTGAAAAATTTTCAGTCAAGAATACTTTACCCGCAAAATATGATTTAAGAGAGCATAACAGAGTCCCCGCTATAAGAAATCAAAATCCATGGGGTGCCTGCTGGTCATTTGCTGCGATTGCTTCACTTGAGACAAGTTATATAAATTTATATCCTGATAATCAAAATATAAACTTGTCAGAAATGTTAATAGCCTATTTTGCATATGGAGATAAACGCGAGGGCAAATCTTACAGTCTTCACTATAAAAATGAAGATATTTTAGAGCAGGGCGGGAATTATTATCAAGCAGCGGCGTTATTAGCGAGACTCGGAACCGTCAACGAAAATATATTACCTTATCCGACCGGCAATAAATCATATACAGCTCCTGACAAATTGCCGGAAGAATATATCAAAACAGGAATAGGACTCAAAGAATCCTACGAAATTGGCTTGTTGAGCGGTGATGAAATTATTGATACAGTCAAGAATCTTATTATTAACAACGGAGCAATTTACGCCGTATATTATTCAAATCCATATAATTATGGATATTATACGCCTGCAAAATCGGGTGTCAGCGTTCTGACAACGTCATATTTTAATAATCAGACGGACAATAAAGGGAAGCCTAGAACTCCAAATCACGCAATTAGTATTATAGGCTGGGACGATAATTTTTCACGTGATAATTTCGGCTCAATGAAACCGGAAAAAGACGGGGCTTGGCTCGTGCGTAACTCGTGGGGGAACTGGGCAAATAACGGCGGTTATTTCTGGATGTCCTACGAGCAGTATATTCAAGACGTAACTATGTTTATTGCTGATAAAATGCCGGAAAATCTCAAGCATTACGGCCATGATGATTTAGGCAGAATTGCAGGATTTAGTAGTAAATGGTCAGCGAGCATATTTAAGAATGAATCTCAGGACGAAATTTTGCAGTACACGGGATTTAATGCGCGTGATAATAATACTGATTATAAAATTTATATTTATGATCTCGGCACTGATAAGCCATCTTCACCAGTTGACGGCGTTTTGCTTGCTAGTAAAGATAATTTTACCCCGTATGCAGGCTATCACACTGAAAATTTTTCGTCAGAGCATGTAAGACTCAAGGTCGGGCATTATTTCTCGGTCGTTATGAATACGAACACTGGAATCGGCACGGAGGCAACTTACGAGCTTAAAGCAGTTGTGAATCCTGAAGAGTCTTATTATTCATATGACGGGCAAAATTGGAACGATTTATATAATATACGTGGTGATTACAAGCACAATGCATGTATAAAGGCGTTCACTGTACCAGCTCCCAAAATAGAAATTGATGATATAAATTTGCCGGACGCTGTAATAAATCAAGAATATAATGTAAAACTTTCTGCGACTGGAAACGAGCCTATTACATGGACACTTGCGGAAGGTTCTTCACTGCCTGACTCGTTAAATTTATCATCGGACGGGACAATCTCAGGAATTCCGGAAAAATCAGGCGAATTTAATTTTACTGTCATAGCCTCGAATTCAGACGGAACAGCAAGCAAAGATTTTACGATTAATATTAAAGATGTCCAGCCCGTTGAAATAATAACCCCCGCAAATCTTGATCCCGGAACAGCCGGCAAAAAATATAATTTAACTCTTGAAGCAGAAGGAAATAATATAACATGGGAATTAATAAGCGGCGATTTACCGGACGGACTCAAATTTGACAGCAAAAAAGGTACACTCTCAGGCAAAATTAGAGAAGAAGGCAAATTCTCATTTACTATTAAGGCCAGTCAAGCAGAATATATATACAGCACAAAAATATTTTATTTATCAGTGTATACAGCCCCTAAAATTTCAGTAAAGAATCTCCCTTCAGCGGCCGTGAATAAAGAATACAGCGCAAAAGTTGATTTTACAGGTTCGGCTTTAACGGGTGCGACATGCGATAATTTACCAGCTGGATTAAGTATTCAAGTTGTCAGCGGCGAGTGCGTAATTTCAGGAGTCCCGACTGAATCAGGCAAGAAATCTATCAATTTGACAATCACGAATCAAGGCGGCAGTGTTACGAAAAAATTATCCCTCGCAGTATTCGGAATTGAGAAGGCTTCAATACCTGAAGGCACAACGGGCAAGAAATATAAAGGCTCTATCACTGTTTCAGGCATAAAGGCAGGCAGCTGGGCAATTTCAAGCGGCGATTTACCCCCCGGGCTTTCACTCTCAAAGGGTAAAATTTCAGGCAAACCCACTCATTACGGCTCATTTGATTTCACTGTTAAAGTTTCTGCGGGTGAATTCTTTGTTGAAGAGAGTTACACGATAAAAATTTATCCCGCTGATCCAGTTTTCATGACAAAATCATTGCCAAAACACAAAATTTACGAGTCCTATAATGAACAAGTCGAGCTAAAATCAGACGGCGGCGCAGAAATTACGTGGAGCGCAGATTTTCCGGAAAAATTGAAGGGGTTAGAGATTGATTCAAGCACTGGCATAATTTCAGGAACTCCGACTCATGTATTCAAAGGAAATGTGCCAGTAACAGCAACAAATAATTTCGGTAAAAGCACGACAAAAAATGTCAAGATTACTATCACAGCCGACAAGCCTAAAGTTATAGCAGCTCCATTACCGGCAGCAAAAGTCGGAGAAAAATATAATTTCACTCTTCAAGCATCGGGGAGTCCTATATTAATTTGGTCGGGGAAGCTTCCGGCCGGCTTAGAAATTGACGAATCGGGCGACATTACAGGAACTCCGGAAAAAAGCGGCAAATTTAAATTTTCTGTTAAAGTCGAAAATGAGGGCGGCAGTAAAACAAAAAAATTTACTCTTGTAGTCAATGAAGCAGACTCGACAAGTGATAAAAATTTTGCTGAATCTGACTCAGACTCACAAGAATCTGAATCAATCACAGAAAATAATAATAACGACTCCGAATCCGAATCAGAATCACAAAACGAGTCAATTTCTCAAGAATTCACCGGGAATAATTTAATTTTAGACTCGGCGGCATTGTCCCTTGTCTCTAATGATGATTTCATGATTGCGGCGGTATTGCCTGACATAAAAGTTGACGAGAGCGGAATTTATGAATTTACTATCTCGCTTGATAAGTCAGTGCCTGAAAACGCAAAATTAATTTGGCATTCATTCCCGGGCGGGCAAATTTCAGACTCAGAAGACGATAACACAGCAATATTCTTTAATGAAGACGGCCAAGAAATTTATAACGTCCCTGAAGATTTTTGCGTAACTGTCTCAGCATGGTTTGAGCCCGGAAAAATTTATAAACCGGTTATAGCAGTAAAGAAATAATTTAAATAGATTTATTCATTCCCTCTGACTCACTAATCAAGAATCAGGGGGATTTTTTTTTGCGCGCCGTGATACAATTTCAGCAATAAAACGAGAAAGGAAGAAAATTTTTAATAATGATCGAACGATATTCAGAGAAAGATATTAACGCTTTATGGAACGAATATAACCGCCTTAAAGTCATGCTCGATGTAGAAATCGCAGTGTGCAAAGCATGGGCAGAAATGGGAAGGATCCCTAAAAACGCACTCGATGACATAATTGCAAACGCTCATTTTACAGTTGAGAGAGTTCAGGAAATCGAGAAAAAGACTCAGCATGATGTAGTAGCTTTTGTAAGTGCAGTAGCTGAAAATATAGGAGAAAACGGGCGTTATTTGCATTTAGGAATGACGAGCAGTGATATTTTAGATACAGCCAGTTCTATAATGCTGCGTGATTCTATAAATATAATTCTTGAGTCTTTATCAGAACTTGACTCAGTAGTATTCGAACTCGCGAAAAAATATAAACATTTGCCATGTATAGGCAGGACTCACGGGATTCACGCCGAGCCCATGTCGCTGGGACTGAAATTTTTAAACTGGCACTCTGAATTATTGCGGGATATAGGCAGGCTTGAATATTCGCGTCAGGATGTATCAAGCGGCAAAATTTCCGGAGCTGTAGGAACTTACGCAATGAGTTCGCCCGAATTAGAATCGCGTGTGTGTGAAATACTAGGACTTGAGCCCGCAAAAATTTCTAATCAGATTCTCCAGCGAGACAGGCACGCCGGAGTCTTGAATGCACTCGCAATTATGGGCAGTACTTTGGAGCGCATGGCCTTAGAGATTCGCAATTTGCAGCGTACAGAAGTCCGTGAAGCATTCGAGCCGTTCGGGGTCGGTCAAAAAGGTTCTAGCGCAATGCCTCACAAACGCAACCCGATAAAATGTGAAAGAATTTGCGGAATGTCAAGACTTTTGCGGGGTTATGCTTTAACTGGCATGGAAAATATAGCACTCTGGCACGAACGAGATATAAGCCACTCTTCAACCGAGCGCGTAATTTGGCCGGATGCATTTAATATTGCTGCTTTCATGGTCAGGAGCATGACAAAAATTTTGCGCGGGCTTGTTGTCGACGAAAATAGAGTAAGAGAAAATCTAAATCAGACTCAAGGACTCGTATATAGTCAAAGAGTTCTAACTTTCTTGCTTGACGAGCTTAATTTATCCCGTGAAGATTCTTACGCTATCGTGCAGGAAAACGCAATGAAGACAGCTTCAGGGGGCGGGGCATTCTTGGATTTGTTATTACATGACGAGCGATTAAAAGGTGTTGACCCTGAGAGACTCAAATCACTATTTGAGAATGACTTTTATCTGCGCTACGTTGATGAGATTTTCGCGAGGTTTGAATAATTTATTATGCCGAGTTTCTGCGTTAAAGTTTATGGCTGTCAAATGAATGTTTATGACGCTGACAGGGTGCGCACTGTTTTGTGTTCACGGGGCTGGCAGGAAGCGGACGAGTCAAATGCTGATTTAATCATGATAACAGGCTGCAGTGTCAGGGCAAAAGCTGAACAAAAAGTTTGGAGCGAAATGGGCTTATATGAATCATCATGGAAAAAGAATCACCGGCCATTAATCGCGTTAACCGGCTGTATTGCTCAGAGACTCGGCGAGAAGGCATTAAATCGATTCCCATATGTAAGACTCGTTGCCGGCCCTCGTCATATAGGATTATTGCCGGACTCGATTGAGCAGCTTATAAAGCACCCTAAATCACGAATAAATTTACTCGACACCGACCCGCGGGAATTTCACAGCCTAAATTTTGACTCTGATAATATCACGATAAAGCGCGAGAATAAATTTAAAGCATATGTAACTATTGCACACGGCTGCGATAATTTTTGTAGTTACTGCATAGTCCCGTATGTGAGAGGGCGTTTTGTGTCGCGGAAACCTGATGAAATTTTTAGCGAAATAAATATGTTAATCAATGACGGCGTGAAAGAAATCACTTTACTAGGTCAAAACGTGAACAGTTACGGCAAAGATATAAATCTAAATTTTGCTTGGCTGTTAAAAAATGTTGCGAGAATGCCGGGAATTAAGCGTGTAAGATTCGTTACTTCATTGCCGCAGGACTTTACGGGCGAAATTATTGACGTTATGGCCGGTGAAAAAACTGTGTGTCCGTCCTTGAATTTGCCTATACAGTCAGGCAGCGACAAAATTTTAAAGCTAATGAACCGCAAATATACTTATTCAGAATATCGCGAAAAAGTGAATTTAACTCGTGAAAGAGTGCCGGGGCTGGGATTGACTACTGATTTAATAGTAGGATTTCCGGGCGAAAGTGAGGGCGATTTTGAGGACTCATTGAATGCTTTGCGAGAAATTAAATTTGATTTAGTTCACAGTGCGGCATATTCTGAACGTGAAGGAACTCCGGCGGCTGTCATGGATGGAGCTTTACCCGTTGAGTTAAGACTTGAGAGACTCACGAAATTAAATGAATTGCAGGACTCTATAACTCTTGCTATAAACGAGAAATTAACCGGAGAAATTTTTGAGATTCTTGTTGACGGCCCGGCACCTAAAGGCGAGAATTTATTACAAGGCCGGACTCCAAGCGACAAAGTAGTTATATTCAATGGGAGTCAAAAATTTTTAGGCCAGTTCGTGAAAGTGAAAATCACTCAGGCTGAAGCGTGGTGCCTTCACGGTGAATTAGTAAATCAAGAATAAATTTTATATCAAGATTTTGAGTTAATAACTTTGCGATTTGATTAAATATATTATCTTGAACGGAGCGCGTATTTATTATAGTGCGTGCTCTGTAATTTTTTGCGAGTCTAATATTATTCAGCCATAAAGCCCGAAAATTATCATTGTCAAATATGCCGTGTATATAAGTCCCTGCGAGAGTAAAATTTTTATTCGTTATTCCTTCAGGCAAGCCATTATTAAATATCCCGTGAATCCCTAATGAAGTAAAATTTTTATTCGTCATGATTTTAAGCGAGTCATTATCATTTATGCGAGTTCCTGAAAGATTAATTTTTTTACTCGTTATGCTTTCATGTGAATCATTATCATTTATGCGAGTCCCGGCCAAAGTAAAATTTTTACTCGTGATAAATAGCGCGCTGAAATTATTATCATAATTATAAATCGTCCTGCCGAAGTGAATTTCATAGCCTGAAACTTTTATATTATTATTACTTGCAAGAAAGCCGCTGATTTGCCGGGTTATTTTTTCGTGATAATCAAAACTTGTAGAGATCGGCAAAATCTCAAGAAATCCTAAAATTTGCAGCCCTCCGCAGATTCCGAATATAAAGCCGTGAAAATTTTTTATCGCAGTGTCAAGCCCTGACTCATTCAGCCACTCAAGAGCAGCTATTACATTTTTTGCGCCGGGTAAAATCAAAGCGTCAATATCTCGCAAATCTTCATAATTATTCACATAAATTAAATTAACATCGCTTTCATATTTAAATGAGTCAAAGTCCGTGAAATTTGCTATTCCCGGATAATTTATCACCCCTATATTTATATTTTCACGTGAAATATTTTTATCGCGTCTAAAATTTTGCAGAGTTAGTGAATCTTCTCCCGATAAATTAATTTCTCTCATGAATGGCAAGACTCCTAACACTTTTACGCCCGTATAATTCTGAGTCCATTCTACAGCGTCATTGAATAAATTTATATCGCCTCTGAACTTGTTAAATATTATGCCTTTGACCCGCTTTCTATCTTGGCCGAGTAATTCAAGAGTTCCGACTATTGACGCAAGAGATCCGCCCCTGTCTACATCAGTTACAAGAATAACAGGTACATTTGCTTCACGAGCGACTCTCATATTTACTATTTCATGAGCGTTTAAATTTATTTCTGCCGGACTCCCTGCGCCTTCTATTATAATTGCGTCAAAATTTTCACGAATATATTTAAGCGAGTCCCTTATTGCTTGAATGCCCTGATTTTCTGCGAACTCTCTATAATAATTATTTTCTGCCGGCCTGTTAAAGACTCTCCCGTTTAAGATAATTTCTGAAGATTTATCGTGATTAGGCTTTAATAGTATAGGATTCATGAAAGTTTCAGGAATGAGCCGCGCTGCCTGAGCCTGTAGAGCCTGCGCCGTACTTATCTCGCAATTGTCGTGAGTCACGTACGCATTATTAGACATATTTTGAGACTTGAACGGGCAAATTTTTATTCCCATGTCAGAAAATAGCCTGCATAGCCCAGTAACTATAAAACTTTTTCCTGAATCGCTTGATGTTCCCTGAATCATTATTCCGTTCATATTCATGATAAATATTTTATTCACAAAATTATCCGCGTCAAGTTTAGAATTATTATTTGACTTGAATCAGCAGCCCCGCCCGCAAATTATTATATTTATCGCAAAATTTCTCGTGTCAAGTTCACAGAAATTAATTTATTTCGCAACAAGTCCAGCCGCTCGCAAATTATTATATTTATAGCAAAATTAGCATAAGTAAAATTATTACTGCCCGCCCGATATTATATTTATCGCAAAATTAACCGCCCTTAAGTTTAGAGAGTTATTATTCAAAATGAATCAGTAGTCCCCGCCC
>JAFSWW010000018.1 GCA_017444345.1 Synergistaceae bacterium
GCAGACAAAAAAATTTCTCGTAAAAATTTCGTACTCATACCACAAAAATTACTTACTATGTGATAAGAATAATAGCGACTAAGAAAATACTTAATTTTGACTAGCTGCAAATAAAAATTTGGGAAGGATTCTATTTATCATGAGTGAAAAAATTGGCGTTATAGGAGTAGGACATCTTGGCCAGCACCACGCAAGAATTTATACTGAGCTATTAGATGCCAGTTTAGTCGGAGTTGCAGACAGTAATCTTGAACGCGCCCGCTTCATCGGTGAACACTTAGGAGTCCCCGCATATAGTTCAATAGAAGAACTCATAAATCACAAAAAAGTTGACGCGCTTTCTATCGTAGTCCCGACAAGCCAGCATTATCAGACAGCAAAGACAGCACTTGAGGCCGGAATTCATGTTCTAGTCGAGAAACCTGTAACGCTTAGACCAGAAGAAGCCGGCGAATTGTTAGAACTTGCTGCAAAAAAAGATTTAGTGCTTCAGGTCGGACATATTGAGAGATTCAACAGCGCAATTAGATATATTTCACAGATTCACCCGCAGCCTATTTATCTTGACTCGCGCAGAGTCGGCCCGTTCAGCGCAAGAATTAACGATGTCGGAGTCGTCCTTGATTTAATGATTCATGATATAGATATAATTATGTCGCTAGTTCCTTCACCGATTGCGAAAATTGCCGCGACTGGTTCATGCGTATTCAGTGAACATGAAGACATTGCAGACGCTCAAATCACATTTGAAAACGGGGTAATCGCTCATATTTTAGTGTCGAGATGTGCCGAGAAGAAATGCAGACAGCTTGAAATTGTCGAACGTGAACGCCAAATTACTATAAATTACGAGCTTCAGACCGTGCAAATTAGCCGATGTGTTACGAATTCCGACGGCCAAGTCGAAATAAGAGAGACTCCAGTATTCCCGAAAAGTGAGCCGCTTAAATTAGAACTTGCTGATTTTGTCAGGTGCGTTAAAGACAGAAAGCCCCCCGTTGTAGGAGGTAAGGACGGCAAGAGAGCTTTAGAGGTCGCTGTTGAGATTTTAAGACAGATTAACACAGGCTCAAGCAATAAAGAATTAAGACGGGCTATATAATTTTTTCGATATAGCAATAAATTCACGGGCATATTTCGTTAAGTAAGAGCCTTTTCTGTAGGCTGCAACAAAATCGCTCATGACTCTATCATTGCCGAAACTGTAAGTATCAACTTCAGGCTTTTGTCCCGTTGGAGAGTGCCAGCGCAAATGAGACTCAAATATGAATGACACTCCCCAGCCCTGTTCAGTTAGAGAAATAACAGCAGGCATATTATTTGTAGTGATTGAGTTCTCAAGCGAGATATTATTTTTTTGCAGGTAAAAGCGCGATATTTGCCCCGTTCTCTGTTCAGTCGATAATAAGATTAAACGCTCGTCTTTGAGTGCTGATAAATTTATGTGATTATTAGAGTCAGCAAGTTTCTTGATTTTATGATCTCTGCACGTACAAATTAACAGCTCTTCTTTTGCCAGAGTCTCATATTCAAGTTTAGAATTTAACTCGTGAGGCTTGCTGTAAAACGCTAAATCAATTTCTCCGTCAAGTAATTTTGTATCAATAATTGCGCTTGTGCCCTCGAAAATATTTAATTTAACATTCGGGAATTTCGCATTAAAAACGGGTAAAGTCTTCGGCAGCATGAAAGTACTTCGCATATTTGGCAGAGCAATTTTTAACACGCCTATTTCACGTTTAATAATGTCGTCAAGTTCGGAGTCTAAATCTGATTTTGTATCTAAAATTTTCCGAGCATATGACAAATAACGTTCGCCCGCATAAGTGGGAATATATTTTCTGTCTATGCGTTGAAACAAGTCAAGCCCTAAATCATTTTGCAGATTGTCAAGAAATTTGCTTAAACTCGGCTGTGTCATGTGAAGAGATTCGGCGGCCCTTGTGATATTCTGAAATTTTGCTATAGCCGTCAAATATGTTAATTCCCTGAAGTCCATTATTAAATTCCCCCTCCTAAACTTTATAAATATTACAAGTGCATAAATATAATTTTTCCTGAAATAAATCACTCGCAAGAATTTAATTATGCATTCAAGCTATAGTTTATATAAAATTTTAGTATTTCACATTATAGCGCATTTATTGTAATCTTTTCACAAGATAAAAATCCAGCAGCAAAATTTAATTTATATATGGAGGGCAAAAAACTATGTCAGACAGCGTTATAAAGCTGCCAGTAACTATTATGCGCGGCGGCACAAGTAAGGGAGTCTATATTCTCGAACAAGATTTACCAGCGAATAAAGACGAGTGGGAGAAAATATTATTGCGCTTAATGGGAAGTCCTGACTCAAAGCAGATTGACGGGCTCGGCGGTTCGTATTCAGTAACAAGCAAAGCAGCTATAATCAAGAAATCAGCTAATCCCGATGCAGATGTAGATTATACTTTCGCGCAGGTTTCAGTCGATAAGCCCCTAGTCAGCTATAAAGGCAATTGCGGGAATATCTCATCAGGTGTCGGACCGTTTGCAATCGAAAAAGGACTCGTCAAGGCAAATGACGGCGTTACAACAGTAAGAGTCTTTAACACGAACACTCAAAAAATTATCGCCGAAGAAGTTCAGACACCGGGCGGAGAAGTTGCTTACTCAGGAGATTTCTATATCGCTGGAGTCCCCGGCACTGCCTCACCCGTAAAATTAAAATTTGTGAATCCTTCAGGAACTTTAGGGCATGGACTTTTACCGACCGGAAATGTGATAGATACTCTTGACGTTCCCGGCTTTGGAAATGTTAAGGTTTCAATTGTTGACGCTGCTAATCCCCTAGTGTTCGTTAAGGCTAATGATGTCGGCTTGACTGGTAAGGAATTACCCGACGATTTGAATTCTAAACCGGAAATGCTTGACTTGCTCGAAAAAATTCGCGGTCTTGCTGCTGTAAAACTGGGACTCATTGACGACTACACAAAATCAGCATGGGACACTCCGGGAATTCCCAAGATGACAATTGTAAGCGAGGCCGAAGATTATATTACTTCAGACGGTAAAGAAATTTCGCGCAGAAAAATTGATTTATTATCACGCATGATGTCAATGCAGAAGCCTCACCCTTCATACGCAATGACGGGGGCAATGTGTACGGCAGCGGCGGCAGTTACTCCGGGAAGTATCGTAAATCAGGTCTTAGCAAAGAACGCGGACACTCAATTTATAAGAATCGGCCATCCTGCGGGAATTCTCGAATGCGGCGCAGATTTCAGACTTGAAGACGGCTCAAATGTTCCTGTAATTGATGACACTTTCGGCTTCAGGACAGCGAATTATTTAATGGACGGTACAGCAAGAATCAGGCTCTAAAAAAATTTCATTGACAGGAGATAATTATAATGCAAGAATATTTACCGATAATATCGCTTATAGTTCTAGCAGTAGTCGTAGCAGTCGGCTTTATCAAGAAAATAAATTTAGGTTTCTTTGCGCTGGGAATTGCATTTGTACTCGGAACGGTCGGAGGCTTGAAAGCGAGTCAAATTACAGCCGGTTTTAGTTCGTCAATGTTTGTTACTCTAGTGGGAGTTACTTTCATGTTTGGAATGGCCTCACAAAACGGGACTCTTGAGTTATTCTCTAAAAAAATTGTCGCACTTGTCGGGAAGCACACGGTATTAATTCCCATTTTGATGTTTGTCTTGAGCGCGTTTATTTCAGCAATAGGGCCGGGACATATCGCAGCGGGAATCTTAATGACGACTTTTGCGATGTATTTAGCTTTCGAAATGGACATTAACCCGATGGCCACTTCATTATATGCGAAACTCGGAGCTAATGCAGGCTGTGCATCAACACTTTCTATAACGGGAATCTTAGCGGCTCAATTATCTAATCCGCTGGGTTATTCTGGGTTCGGGCTGCATTTATTCTTGTCGACGTTATTATCAGGCTTTGTGTTTACGCTTGTAGTGTATATCTTGTACAAGGGCTATAAAGTCAAAGCAGATAACCCGCTGAAATGGTCAGAGATTCCTAAATTTAACAGGGATCAGCGCATAACAATTATAGTAATTATTATAGTCGTAGTATGCTGTATAGGCTTTAAACTTGACACGGGATTATTTGCATTCTTGGCCGCTAGCGTGTTAATTTTGCTGGGCTGTGCTGACGAGAAGAAAGCAATTAAGGGAATCCCCTGGGGGACTCTTGTATTTATCTGCGGAGTTGGTGCGCTCGTAAACGTAATTAATAAGCTCGGAGGAATCAAGCTCGTATCTGATTATTTATCAAGTTTAATGACTGCAGATTCAGCCGTTCCCATAATGGCAGCAACTTCCGGGATTCTCTCATGGGTAAGTTCGACTACTGGAGTCGTAATGCCTGCTTTATTGCCCATTGCCCATAATGTAGCGCAAACTTTTTCAGTTAGTTATGTAGAATTAATGAGTGCTATAGTTGCTACTTCATTTGCGGCGGCGATTTCTCCATTATCAACAGGGGGAGCAATAATAATGTCGTCTTATTCGGCTTCAAAAGAGACTACTACAGAAGAAATGAATAACATGTTCAAGACTTTATTTTTGCTGAGTGTCGCGAATGTATTAATAAATGTCTTAATGTCATGGCTTGGAGTGTTCAATCTCGGTCATTTATTCTATTAAATAAATTCTTGTGCTAAAATAAACACGTTATATCATAAGTCATATTATTACCTTATTCTAAGATTCCTCTCTTTATGCAATAAGCATTTAGGGAGGTTAATATTTTTATGGACATATAAAACGGGACTCCCCGTAAAATTTTGAGAAATCCCGTTAATTTTTGCGTTAAAATTTTGCTGCGTTCTGTCCTGCAATGCGGCCAAATATAACGAAATCCGCTACAGCGTTCCCGCCGAGCCTGTTGCCTCCGTGAATTCCCCCTGTGATTTCTCCAGCCGCGAAAAGTCCCGGAATTATTGATCCGTCGCCTTTGAGTACTCTCGTTTGACCGTCAATTTTTAAGCCGCCCATTGTGTGATGGATCCCCGCTGTAACTTTTATAGCGTAAAACGGTGCTTTATCTAACGGAGCCGCAAAACTCGTCCGGTTAAAGTCAGGATCTTTGCGTGAATTTACATTGTCATTCCATTTTATCATTGTCTCTGTGAAAATTTCTGCGGGAATGTCAATATTTTTTGCTAATTCGTCGTAAGTATTGCCCTCTTTCGTGAAGCCTTTGGAAATATAGCCTTTAATGACATTTGAAGCGTCCGCCATTTTCGAGTCAACTATGAGCCATGAGAATGAACCGGGCTGTGCAATTTCTGCCGCTGATACTGCGTCGCGTGTTCCCGTCTCGTCCGTAAAGCGCCGCCCCTGCGTATTAACGAGTATAGCCCCGTCGCCCCTGAGTCCTTCTGTTATGAGTGATGCCGTGTTAGCTTCAACTGTAGGGTGAATCTGAATTTGTTTCATGTCAACGACTGCCGCGCCGAGAGTTTGTGCCATTGTTATAACTTCTCCAGTTGCTCCGGGTGCGTTTGTAGTCATAAATCCTTCAAGTTCAGGCTTGAATATCGAGACCATTTTCAAATTTGCCCCGAATCCTCCCGCAGCAAGTATTACAGCCTTTGAATTAATTATTATCTTCCCGCCGTCCGAACCTTTTGCGAGAATTCCAGTCGCTTGGCCTTCTTTATTTGCTAAAATTGCCGTTGCTGCCGTGTCAGTCATTAAAGTTATATTTTCACGGGCTTTGCAGGCTGCTAAAAGTTTAGGAATCATATAAGCACCTACAGAGACTACTTTTTTCTGTTCGTTTAAGGGCCTGTGAATTCTCTTGACTGACGCGCCCCCGAATGCACCGACCGAGCTTAAATCTATATCTATAGTTTTGAGCCATTTAATTGCGTCTGCTGCATTTTCCGTGAAAATTTTAACGAGTTCGGGATTATTTATTCCATGACCGCCGATTAAAGTATCAAGCTGCATTAACTCGACCGAGTCAAAATATCCCGCCGGATTAGCTTTGTAATTGTCCCATTGAGATTTAACGGTTTTAGCAAGTTCTGTGATAATTTGATTATTCGCAAATTTCTCGGCAGCCTTTAAAGTTTTCTCGACTCCTGCTTCTTCCGTGAATTTATTATTATCTTGTTCGGGAGTGTGAGTCGCATTCATTCCGCCTGTAGCTCTGACAGAATTTCCGCCGACCATTGACTGTTTCTCGATTAAGATAACTTTTTGCCCTGAATCAGCTGCTGTGATTGCTGCGACCATTCCTGCCCCGCCTGCTCCGACTATGACAATATCCGTGTTAAATTCTTTGTCTTCAACTGGAACTTGTGAGGGCGTATCAGTTTTTGCTGCTATATTTTTCGCTTTGAAGTCTTCAGGATTGACTCCGGCGGCTTTTAGTGCTGCTTCTGCTGCCTGTAGAATTCCCGTTGAACTTATTGTAGCACCTGTTACTCCGTCGACCGTGATAGAATTTTTCTCGACCATTTGAGCGGGCATTTTCTCGATCGCGTTTGAGCCTATACCCTGAGTTTCATTCGGGCCGCTTGCTGTAACATTTGAGATTTTGCCATCCTTAAGCATTACAGTTACAGTGATTGAATCCTTCCCGCCGTAGCCGTTGCCTGTTCCCGTGCCTGTGATTGAATTATCGCTGTCTCTCGGAGTATTGATAATTATTAAGATAATCGCCAGCACTGACACAAGAAAAAATATTCCCTTCTTTGATTTCATGAGATTAACTCCCCTCTTGATTAAATAATTTATAAATGAGCTGTAATAATTATATCAGTGAGAAATATTATTTGCGTTTATATTTTGCAAGATAGTGCGGAATTAGCGAATTAATACGAGATTATATGCCTGCTTAAGAGTTAAAAATTGTGTTGTAATAATTGTAAAAAATTTATATATTAAATTTATTTGCTGCGAAATAGTGAGAAGACAACGAATTAATACGAGATTATATGCCGGTTTGAGAGTAAAAAATTGTGCTGTGATAATTATATTAGCGAGAAAATTTATTTGCGTTTACAAGATAGTTCGGAATTAGCGAAATAATTACGAGATTATATGCCGGCTTGAGAGTAAAAAATTTTGCTGTGATAATTATATCAGTGTAAAAAATTATTTGCTTTTGACTCAGAATATTTTGTAATAATGAACGCTTGAGAGTAAAAAATTTTGCGCGGAAAAATTTAATATATACGGAAAAATTTATCTTTGTAAATAATTGCTATAAATCAAATTAACTCACTTTTTTGTATTAGTAAATGTATTAGTAAAATTTGCTGTTTATCTGAAAATTGATGAGAAAATTTTTATGTAGTATAACACTATGTTATTTGCTAAAATTTTATTTGTTATATATATATTATATTATTAGGAGGAAATTATACACGTGAAAAAATTTTTACTTGCATTAATTCTAGTTTTCGCACTTGCTTGGCCGTGTTTTAGTGCCGAGAATACAGAAGATAAATCATCGGATTATGTAACTGATTTGCAGAAAGCAATAAGCTCGGATATAGGCAAATTGCGCGAGTCGATTAATAAAGAGTTAGAATCTATCAAATTAGGCAGTGCAGATATTGCAGCAAGAATCGCAGAAATAGCAATCCTCACAGAAAAATCTTCAGACGATATGGCCGCATGGGGTTATAACGATGAGCAGAAAGAATTACACACTAGAGTTTTATCGGAATTGAGCGTGGCTTATGCTGCATATAGTGCGCTAGTTCAGAGTGCAAACTCAAATAATCAGGAAAACAAGACCGAAGACAAAGACGCTGACTCACTCGGCACTGTTAAATCGCCTGATATTAATATGAGTGATTCTTTACGTCAGGAAATTATAAAAGTTTCTCGCGGATTTGATGTGCAGTTATTTTCTTTGCAGTCAAAACTTGACAAATTAAAAATTGATTTGGCCGATGCAACGAATTTGCAGAAAAAATTAAAGGAAGCTCAAGAGGGCGGAGAAGGTCTCGAACTCCCTAGAACACACGTTTTACAGCTTGAGGAAGCACGCGTAAATGTTGCTTTAACAACTCTTCAGGTCAGGACACTGAGAAAAGGATTTGATCTCAATGTCGCAGAATTTAAAAGATTGCGCGGCAGACTCGAGGCAATGCAGGACAAATTAATATTTCCGCAGGAATTACTTGATGCAAATCTCGAAAAATTGCAGACTCGTATAACTGAACTAATGACGGAATTAAACGATGCTCGTAAATCACTGGGTTCCGCAAATTCTTCACTTGTTAGGGCGCGGGCGAATTTGGGTTCAGCTGATATTATGCCTCTGACAAATGCGTCTGCAATTTATTTATCTCGTTCTGCTAGAGTAACTTACTGGGAGCATATGGTCTCATTGCTTGATTACGAAATCGCAATAAATCGCGAAATTCAACAGGTTTGGCGCGAAAGATTCAAATTATTTCATGATACAGCGAGCGGCGAAGAAATTTGGAAGTTAGGCGACTCGGCAAAAATAAGAATCCAAGAATTAAACAGGGAACTCGAAGGGATTCGCACTATGGAAGATACTATATTGCACCAGATCGAGGCTCGTCAAGGACAGGCCAACGCTGAAGGAATAACGAGCATGATTCAGCAGGAAATCTTACGCTCTATAGAGAATCAGCGCAAAATCATTACTGAAATCTATGATAGATACGAGTCATTAATTCCCACTGCAGTTTTTTATCAGCAAAGACTGCAAAGCGAGGCAAACGACAATATAAGCGCAATCAGGATCGCCGAAAAAGTAAGCTCATTCAGTCAAGAAACTATTATGAATTTCTTAAACACTGAACTATGGCAGGGCGAGGGCTATTCTGTAACAGTCGGAAAATTAATTATTGCAATTCTCGTATTTCTTTCGAGCTTCTTTCTTAGTTCATGGGGCAGCCACTGGATAAAGCGCAGAATGTTGCGGCGCGTGAAATCAAGTATTACAGCTGCTAATGCCGTGCAGAGAATAGTATTCTATATTTTATGGGTAGCATTTGCTTTGATTGCGTTAAATATTTTAGAGATTCCCTTAACGGCCTTTGCTTTCATGGGCGGTGCTATTGCGGTCGGTCTAGGCTTTGGAATGCAGAATATATTTAATAACTTAATCAGCGGCTTTATCGTAATTTTCTCGCGTCCCTTCAAAGTTAATGACATGATAGAAGTATCGGGAATTTCCGGAATGGTCGACGATATCGGCTCGCGTTCTACTACAATACGGACTTATGACGGGCTTGATGTAATATTGCCGAACAGATATTTTCTTGAGAATAGCGTTACTAACTGGACTCGTACAGATCTCAAGAAACGCGAAATCTTGCAAGTCGGAGTCTCATATGATTCAGACAGCCGCAAAGTTGAGAAATTATTAAATGAAATTGTGAACGAGCATTCAAAAGTGTTAAAGGATCCCGCCCCGTTCGTGATATTTAAGAATTTCGGTAATGACGCATTAGAATTTGAAGTATATTACTGGTTCGAGCTTAAATCATCGTCAGGCCTGAAAATTTCAAGTGATTTAAGACATCATATTGCGGCAGTCTTTAATAAAGAAGGAATTAATATTCCCTACCCGCAGAGAGATATTCATATTATTAACGACGATGCAAATAAATTGACCCTAGATAAAGATAATGCAGACTCGGACTCAAAACCTGAAAGCGGCGAAATAAAAAATGTCTGACACATGGAAGGATTCACAGACTGATAATTTATGCCGGGCTTTCTTGAAATTGCAAAATATTGACGAGATATATAATTTTCTTGAAGATATTGCGACTATTAACGAGATTAAAGCAATGGCTCAACGTTTGGAAGTAGCGAAATTATTGACGGAGTCAAAAAATTATTCTGAAATCGTGAGTAAAACAGGAGCCAGCACAGCAACTATAAGCCGAGTCAAAAAATGTCTTGATTACGGCAGCGGCGGTTATAAATCGGTCTTGAATAAATCTTGAATTAATAAACATGATAAAATATTCGCAATATAAATTTTTTATATCAGGAGGTAATTTTACAATGAAGAAAATCATTTCTCTTGCGTTAGTTCTTGCTATGATTTTAACGTGTTCGGCATTTGCTGCTGATAAAGGCGGACTTCCGGGCGGGACAAAATTAATTTTTGGAACTGGCGGTGCACAAGGTACTTATTACGGACTGGGCGGAGTTCTTGCGGGCAAAATCGGCGAGACAACTTCAACGACTGTAACGGCTATAACTTCCGGCGGATCTAAGGCAAATATTGAGGCAATGGAAGACGGCGACGTGCAAATTGCTTTTGCTCAATCGGACGTAGCTGCATATGCTTACAGAGGCACGAGATTATTTGACTCCAAAGTTACAAATTTCTCAACCGTAGCAAATTTATACATGGAACAAGTGCAGATTATAACGCTTAATCCCGAAATTAAGACAGTTGCAGATCTCAAGGACAAAAGTGTATCAGTCGGTGCGGCAGGTTCAGGCGTTTATTTCAATGCTGTTGACGTGTTAAAGGCTTATGGGCTCGATATTGACAAGGACATTAAGCCCACTTATCAGTCATTCGGCGACAGTGTAGAAGCACTACAGGACGGCAAAATTGACGCGGCTTTTATCGTTGCCGGAGCTCCTACCACTGCAGTAACTTCACTCGCAGCAACTAAGAAAATTTATCTTGTCGGACTTGATGACGAGCATATTTTATCGCTCATGACAGAATCCCCGTATTACAGCAAGAATATTATCAAGAAAGACGTTTACGGACTTGATAATGACGTTGAAACAGTTGCAGTCGGTGCCGTAATAATTGCCCGCGATGATGTCTCAGAAGCAGACGTGTATAATTTCTTGTATGGAATATTTGAGAATCTTGACGAGATCACAGCAGCCCACGCAAAGGGAGCAGAATTAAATTTGAATTTCGCAGTGTCATATTCAGCAGTTCCCTATCATAAAGGAGCAGTAAAATATTTCGGCGAGAAAGATCTTAACGTTGCAGGCAAATAATTAAGCGGAAAAATTAAATCTTTATGGCCGGAAATTATATCCGGTCATTTTTTGTAAGGAGTGATTATATATAATGTCAGAAGACGACAAAATTTTAACGAGTCAGGAAATAGCGCAGATTGAGGCAGACGTTGACGCAGTAATGAAACGTTATGACCGCGAGTCAAATACTCGAATCTGGGAAGGAACTCCGGCTGTAATTGTGCGGTGGGTGTCGGCTTTGTTCTCGTTATATTGTATTTATGTAACTTTATTCAGCACAGCAATGCCCGAAATAAGATTAAATATTTTTCTCGGCTTAATATTAATAATCGGCTATTTACATTATCCCATTCGTAAAGCAAATGGAGTCTTAAAAACTGGCTTGGATGACTCGATTTCTATATCATTTAAATTTGACATGATTTCGCGGGTTAATTCAATACCATTTTATGACGTTATAATCATGATAGCCGGGGCAATCCCATTTTTTTATTTTGCCTGTAACGCAGAAAGTATCATAAAACTTGCTTTGCGTGTAACTAGTCCGAGAAATCCGAATTATTATATTATGATAACTATGGCACTAGTCGGAATCTTAGCGGCTATGGAATTATGCAGGCGGTGCGTGGGAATTCCCATTTTATGCGTAGTAGGTGCGTTAATGATTTATGCGTTCTCTACTGTGAGATTTGGAAAAGTAATTTACGATTTATTTTACTCGACGGGGGACGGCCTGAGAAGCACTCCGATTGAAGTATGTGCAAAATATATCGTAGTGTTTATAATATTCGGAGCATTTCTTGAGAGAACGGGAATATCAAAATTTTTCATTGATCTAGCAAATGCCATCGCCGGAGCAAGTGCAGGAGGTCCCGCAAAAGTCGCCGTTATCTCGTCAGCACTATGCGGAATGGTGTCGGGTTCATCAGTGGGCAATACTGTAACGACTGGATCTGTAACTATTCCAATGATGAAGCGCACGGGATATAAAGCTGAATTTGCCGGAGCAGTCGAGGCCGCCGCGTCAACAGGTGGTCAAATAATGCCGCCCATAATGGGAGCAGCTGCTTTCTTGATGGCCGAATATATGGGAATTCCATACTCACAAGTCGCACTAAAAGCAATCTTGCCGGCAGTGTTATATTTTGCGGGGATTTATATAGCCGTTCACTTGGAAGCAAAGAAATTAGGCCTTAAGGGAATCCCTAGAGAAGAACTCCCGCGAATTATAAAACTTTTACCGAAAATTTATTTATTGCTGCCGTTAATTATACTTGTAATAATGGTCTCGCTGAATATTTATACTATGCAGTTTTCTGCGGCGATTGCTATAGGCGCGGCGATTCTGGTAGGCTTGCTTAACAGTGAAGAGCGAATAACATTCAAGAAAATTATTGATGCACTTGAGGCGGGCGGAAAAGGTACTATAACAGTGGCTGCGGCTTGTGCTATGGCGGGACTTGTTGCGGGCTGTATAACTTCAACGGGGCTTGCGTCAGAATTAATTACAATGGTCGTAAATATTTCGGGCGGACATGCTTTTATTGCGTTAATTCTCACGATGATTTGCTGCATAATTCTGGGAATGGGAGTTCCCACGACTGCGAATTATTGTATAATGGCTGCGACTTGTGCGCCGATTTTGATGTCGCCTGCTATAGGGATCGAGAAAATTTGCGCGCATTTCTTTGTGTTCTATTTCGGAATCGTAGCAGATATTACGCCCCCGGTGGCACTGGCAGCTTATGCAGGGTCGGCAATTGCTAAAGCTCCACCCATGAAGACGGCTTTTAATGCGACAAGACTCGCGGTTGCAGCGTTTATTGTGCCTTATATATTTGCGTTTACACCTGCTATGTTATTCGAGAATGTCAGCCCGTTAATTAATATAGTAAATGCCGGGCCGGTATTGACAAATTTCTTAATAGTTTTAGAGATTATATTAATTTGCGCGACTGCATTATTAGGCATATTCGGAGTAGCTGCGGCACTTAACGGCTATCTTTACGGAAATATGAATATTTTAATGCGGTTAATAATTTGCGCGGGCGGCTTGAGTATGCTAATTCCGGGAATATTAACGGACTTAATCGGGTTTATTCTAGTCGGCTTTGTATTTATTGTGCAGTATATGAAGAGAAATAAATAAATTGATTCCCCCGGCTTTATTACGAGTCAGGGGGATAATTTTTATAGTGATTCCGCAAGTTCATCAGCTAATTTTTTCAGAGTGTATATACTAGCTTCAGGATTTAAATTTTCTGCTTGATTAATATATTCACTGGCATTATTAACAGCGTTATTTCTTTGCTTGAGACTCATATTATCGAAATCAGGCGCATTAATTTTTTTGTCCGCTGACTCAATGAGACCTTCTCCGATTATAAAATTTTTTTTTGCGTTAATTATTGCCGAGTTTAATTTTTTTGCTGTGTCCATACAAGAATCAAAATTTTCTTTTGACGAGCCTATAAAATTTTTCGCATTCTCCAGTGTATTTATTAATTCTTGAGTCTTTGCTGCTATATCCTGCGAAAGTTTATTATTTATTTCACGTGAATTATTCACACGAGATTTTACGCTATTTTTTACGGCTTGTAATGCCTCGGCTTCTCTTGCATCAAGATAAAATTTTGTGCCTACTCCAGCTAAAATTATTATAACAAGAATAGCAGCAGAGATCATAATTTTTCTAAATAATTTATTGCCTTGTCTGATATTTTGTCCGTTATAGCCTTTAACGACTGGCCGAAAACAGTAAATTTCTTGTCCGCCTTCTTCCCATTTCAGCACGCAATTATTCTTAGGGATTAACGCAAAATTCGCGTCAATTTCTGATAAATCAATGCCCAAATCGTCCGGGTTTAGCGTGTAAAATTTGTAATTGCCCTGTTTATCTGCCTGAAGCCATGAGATAAATTTTTCCTGCTCAAAAATTATATCCTTCCCGCGTTCAGTTATGAGCGAGCTAATAAATTTTCCTGCATCATTCCAGTTATATATTAAACGAGTAAAAGCAGCCCACGCACTCGGCCATTCTGTGAAAATCTGACAGAACGAGAACATAATCGGCCTATTTGCGAAATCCTTGACTCCCCTTTGAAGTCCGAACGCAGCTACATAAATTTTTTTATTCCCGCAATACATTATAGCGCAAGGTGTATCATCTCTATTAGATTTATCTTCAATCGAGCTGAATTCTGACTCTGGGTGAATTCTTTGACCGCCGTCGGAAAAAACTCTATAATCGCCGTTAATTTGTCTAGCACGAGTCTTGAATCGAAATAAAATATTTTCGTTCATAAAAATATCACTCCTTCATTAAATGCCTATTAAGTCCCGTCCGCAGAAAGTATAAAAGCCTTCACTATCTGACTTGATCCCCTGACGTATAAAATCGCTGATTCCCTCCATGTTGTCGCGTTCAAATACGAAATCAAGAAAATTTCCCCACCATGTATTACTATTTTTCTTGAACTCGTTTAATAAAAAGCTCATTGCATATCTTAGGGGCTGGTCTGCGTCTCTAGGTGAAAATTTTGTGCTGCGTGTCTTGACGTAGACTTCTCTAATAATTTCGCCTCCTAACATTTCAAAGCGGCTGAATCTCGCGTTACCGACCGTGTGAATCGGCATAAATGCTATTGCGAGTCTATCTTTATATATCGGGTTATCGTGAAGTCTCATAGTTTTAGCAAAAATTTCTGAAATTTTCTTGAGCATTTTATCGCGTTCCGTCGGAGTACGAGTATATTTCTCGCACTTAATCGGCACAAATAAAATTAATTTGTCGTTCTCGTTATTAAGCATACTCATTGTTATAACGTGTTCGATCTCATCGACTCCGGCGTAGTCTTTATAACGTCCGTTATATTCCATTATGTAGGGCGTATTAACCGCAGTAATTATGACTTGTGAATGCTGGACGATATTAATGACTCTCTCGTAATTTTCTTTGAGCGCAATATCATAGGGATTCATCCAGATTCCGGGGAAGTCATAAAATTTTACTGGGACGCTTTTACGTTTGCCCCTGATAGTAAATTCATATTCTCGTAAATCGCTCGTGCCTTCGAGAGGGACTCCGAATTCAATATCAGGATTATTTGCGGCCTGCTCAAGTTTCTTATATGCCTTTGAGAGTCTAGCAAATGTCTTAGAGTCCGCCGGATAAAATGACCCGGGCAGAATCTCCTCAAATTTTTTATGCATACATGATAAAAGAGTCGTCTTACCTGCACCGCTTGGCCCTAATACCGTGAAAATTAATTCGTCTGCCATGTGATTAATTTCCTGCTTTCTTAATTCTTAAAGAGTCTAGAGTCAATAAAATCATAGCCAAGAGAAAAAATATAACTGCCTCCCAGCAAAGAACTATAAACAAAATAACACATGCGAATAAATAAGCTGTGCCGAATACGTTATTAAACGTTGCGTTTTCTAACTTTTTCAGCTGGTAAATGAATAATATTATCCCTGTAAATATGCACGTCATAATAAAACCTGCGCCGCCTCGAGTGAATATTAACAGCAAAAACGGAAGCATATATAATAATATTCTCGGCAATATTCCCGAAGATTCCCGTAAAGCACTCTTTTGAATATCAACCGGCTTAGTTATTAAATCCTTCCCGCATAAAATCTCGAATTCTTTACTATCTAATTTCATGCCGTCCGAAATAAATTCCCTCATAGCGTTTAAATCTTCCTGATGAAAGATACTCGCAAATGTATTATTTCTCGTGAACTCATTTAATAAAAAGTTCATGGCAAATCTTAGCGGCTGGTCTGTGTCTCTAGGTGAAAATTTCAGAGCGCGGTTCTTTATGTAGACTTCCTGCTTTATTTCGCTGCCCTGAATATTAAACCTGCTGAATTGAGCATTACCCACCGTGTGAACAGGCATTAAGACAATTGCGAGTCTCTCTTTATAGGCGGGATTCTTTGAGAGCCTGATACTTTCCGCAAAGACTTCTTTAATTCTGCTGTTCATTTTCCGGGTGTCTTCAAGAGTCCTTGTATAACGCTCGCACTTGATAGGCACGAGAATAATTAATTTATTGCTGTCATTATTAAGCAGGCTCATTTTTATGACATGCTCAATTTCTGTTATGCCGGCATAATCTTTATAGCGTCCGTTGAATTCCATTATATAGGGCGTATTGATTGCCGCAAAAATAACTTGTGAACGCTGTACGATGTCAATAACTTTTTTGTGATTCTCAAGCTGCGACTCGTCGTAGGGATCCATCCAGCCGCCCGGGAAGTCGTAAAACCTCACCGGAATATTTGCGCCCTTACCCCTGAGATTAAATGCGTATTCGCGTAAATCACTCGTGCCGGCCAAATCTACAGCAAATTCTAAATTAGTCTTGTCTGCTTCTGACTCTAATTTCTTATATGCTTTAGTCAACGTGCTGAATGTCTTAGAGTCCGCCGGATAAAATGAACCGGGCAAAATCTCCTCAAACTTTTTATGCATACAAGATAAAAGAGTAGTTTTTCCTGCACCGCTTGGCCCTAACGCCGTAAAAATTAATTCTTCTGACATTATAATATACTCCCCTGACTAAGCAAGAAAATTAAAATCTGAGTTCAGCAAGTCAGCCAGACTCATTACAGGAACCCTCAATTTTGAGCAAATATCGCGCTTTCTCTGCGAATTCCCGTACTCTTCAGGCCATATATCGCCCTTAATTGAACGGTAAAACTTGCGCCACTGATTAATTAGTCTCGGCCTGTTATCTTTAGTGTCATGCGGACGAATCATTATATCCTTGAATTCTTCAGCTATGGCAAATGCTGCCTTGTTAGGCTCGGAATAAATCCCGTCAAATTCAGTCCTTAATTTGTAAATTGCCTGCCTGTAAAGTTCGTTGAGATTCTCGAATGCTTGAGTCTCATTCATGGGCGAACCCAGCGCGAGGCACTCACTATCAAGCGGATCAAGTGCATTAAGCGAGCTTCTTATACGGTGCTGAATAAAGCTGCGATAACTCATTGACCAGTTATTAACAAGCTCAAAGCCTCCTAATAATGTCGGGAGATCTTTACTCATTCCGGAAATGTCTATAAAATTTATTAGCTCGCTGAATAAATTATGATCCCTGATTTTAAAACGTTTCTCAAGCCTTCCTGTAACGCTTAAAATATAACATAATTTGTCCTTAGTCCCGTCTAAAACTTTATCAAGAATATCATCAAGATTCTTTTGCATTTTGCTGCTGAGTCCCGTTCGTAACTGGTGTAAATAGTCTTCATAAGCCGAGCCTAAACCGCCGAGTCGCCGTGAAGATTTCTTTAATTCGTCTTCAGAAATTGTAATATCGCTGCTCTCTTCATTGTCTAAGATTGACTCTATACAATTTTTCAGGGGCTCGCAGGGATTTTCACGATTCTGGCGTAATTCTGAGCCGTCTTCTACACAAGCCTGTAAATCTTCCCGCAGTTCGTCCCATAACTCGTCAAATAATGAGTCAAATATCCCGCTGTCATTGTCATCAAAGCTGCTGTCATCGCGTAAAATATTCTGTACACGTTTTATATTGCTGCGCAGGTCTTGAATCAAATTATTTAAATCGGCCTGTATATTTTCCGTGTATTCGCGGTCATTTCTTGAAATATTTGCGGCCAAGTGATCGAGTGCTTTATCAATTAACTTGCTTGATACTTCTTGAGAGTCAGTGCAGTCTACTATAATATTATCTGCTGTAGAAATTTGCGCGGCTCTCATGGAATTTTGCAGGACTTCACACTGAGTCAAATTATCTGCGCCCGGCCTTGAGTCGTGATTGAATACCCAGAAAGCCCAGCGTTCAATTGGCAATTTTTCACCGAGTGCCCTTCTTGCCTGACTGTATAAATGTATTTCGTTATCCTGCCATGCTGCTCCGGAGTTATTTGGCTTTGAGAGAAATAATACTAAATCAACCTGATCCCGCAATGCTTTAACGACTCTTTCAACGTCGCCGATTCTGGTATCTCCTAAGCCAGGCAAATCTATAAGTCTTAATGCTCCGACGTCGGAATTTGGGAATCTGCAAAAAATTTCTACTCTGTCGACTGCCATATGCTTGAAATAAACACGTTCGCCCTGTGAATTATCCTGCGCAGCATATTCGCGTATTTCTTTGCGGGTTATTCGAGCCGGAGACCTCCCTATATAGTCGCGATACTGGCTTAAATGTTCCTGCAATTCCTTCAAGTGCTGTAAATGTAAGTTCATTTGCGTTATATCTTCTGGATTTGCTTTGAAGCTGCCGGGCTCAGGCAAAACAAAATTTCTAAATTCAGATATTGACATCGGCGTAAATAAATCGGGCTTGTATTTCTGTAATTCTAAGAAGTAAGGCGCAATATTTTCGTCTATAAATCTTTCTTCAGTCAAAAAATTTACAATTGCATATGCCTCACTTGCTGAAGGATGATTAATTATATCACTGCGGACACCTGTGCAAAATGCTTGATTGCCGTCGGGGATTTCTTCGGAACTTAGTCCCGTTATAGTTTGTAAGAGTCTGCTTTTGCCCTGTCTTGCTCGTCCTATTACTGCAATATTTAACGTGTCTCGGCTTAAACGGTTTTGTATGTTCGTTAAATTATTTCTTATTTCGTCTGAATCACTGACAAAATGATTTGATTCTTGAATGACTTGTGAAAGCTCGGTAAAATCAGCTGCGAACTCTTTATCATTCAAAACTTGCTGAGAAAGGGACTTGAATCTAATAAAGTTATCTATAATTTGAGTGAGATTCTCTTTAACGCTTGAAATTTTTCCGGCCATAGGTTTGCGGCGTTATATTATAGAGTTGATTCTTTCTCCCCTGAGTCCGCTGTTTTCAAGGAGTCCCCCCCCCCCCTGCGTATTATTACTTTGAAATTTGCTTAGTTGAATCAAAATTTTATACCTCCTAATTTATAATATTTTAATTACCGTGAAAATTTTATTTATTTTCTCATAGACAGCAGGAAATTTCTACAATAAACAGGCAATATAAAAAATTTTAGGTCATTCTCGATTTATAATAATAGCAATATAAAATTTTTTGCGTGAGTCTCGCTTATAAACCTGTCAATAATATATAATAAAAACGTTTTGATTTTAGGCGAAAAAATACAAGTTTTACAGCTGCATTTACAGCTACAAAAATATTAAAATTTTCCGGTCATAGCAATAAATTACAAAGCTAAAAATTTTCGTTCATGTGTTAAAAATTTTCTCGTGATTCTCATAAAAAAATTTGCTGACTCTCTTCACAAAAATTTATATCGCATTTGACATTAATAAACTCTCACACTTACAATATTCTTTACAATAAATAATTTCATAAGGAGCTGAGTATTTCATGAAAAAATTTTTTCTTTACGCAATGATTCTCGCGCTGACTCTGTCATTGTGTAATACTGCCTTCTGTTCTGATAATGATAACGATAAATATATCGTCGTCGACATTGAGGGACAAGGGACTGACAGGAACTCCGCAATCGAGTCGGCGTGGCTGGGCGGTCTTCGTCAAGCTGTAGGAGCTGTAATTGACTCAAGAACTGAACTCAACAACGACCAATTAACAGAAAGAATCATATCCTACAGCCGCGGAGTCGTCGACAAGTACGAAATTTTAGGAGCAGACGAGAGTCAATCAGGTATCTACAAAATCAAAATGAGACTCTGGATAATCCGCGATCTATTACGTGACGGAGCTAAACACGCATCATCGAGAAGTGCAGAAATTTCTTTCTCACCCGCTGATATTCTCAAACGTAAGGCCGAACTTGACGCTAAAGCAGCAAAGGAACTCGAATCAAGAAACGCCGCAGAAGAGACAGCCAAGCAAAAATCTAAGTCCGGTGCAGAATTGTTAAAAGCTACTCTCGAACGTTATAAGCCTGAAGATTTCTTATCGTGTTATATCCCCGGAAAACCTGAACTCGTGAAAGGCAAGACGGACGTTTTTAGACTCAATGTCGAATTAACTTTTAACGATAAATTATATTCTGAGTCATTTATTCCCGATTTGATTCAAGTTTTAGATCAGATTTCAGCCGCTAAGAAAAATACTTTACTTGTTAAATATAAGACTCAATTAAGGACTCTTGCTGCAAAAAAAGAAGCTCTATCAGCCGAGAATAACAACAGCATTATTTTAACGGCAAATTCTGATACACTAGGCAAAAATTTCTCCCTCGCAGTCTACAACAGACCGCAAAATTTCGGGTGCAGACTCTATAATTTCACGAAAGATGACTCGGATAAAATTTTGAGTTACAGGTCCGGAGAATTCGCAAATTTCTTTGACCGCACTCAAAAAGTTAAAGGACTCATGCTTGAATTATTAGACGAGGACAAGGAAGTTATTGAGACGATTGAGAAGAGATTTAATATTGCCTTCCTGATAACTAAAGACAGCGCGCAATCATTATACAGCACAAAATATATCTGGTCGATTCAGCCTACAATTATGATAAACCTTGACGAATCAGATAAATCAACGCGTCCCCCCCCCCCCCCCAGTGGAATTACTGTAACAGGTTTAAATAATGGCAGAGTCTCAAGCCTCACACCGTCAATAAAAATTTATGCTAGTTCATATCCAAATAATAACGAAATTAGCGAGAAAGATTCAAATTTTCCATTTACAATAAGACCCGCAGCATCATTTAAAGGCCGTTGGACTCGTAATAGTAGAGATTACAATTACAAATTTGACGCGAATCCTGTAACACCCCTGCAATCTAATACTACATATACTGTAAGAATTAAATCAATCGTTGCTAACAGCGATATACAAGGGAAGAGTTTCAGCTTTACGACTCCGGTTTCATGGCAGGAAAAAAAGCAATTTATTATCCCCGTTGATCTCGAAATGCCCGAAGAAGTTCTCCCGGCTGTCAAGAATATCAAGGTTTCATTATTGATAGAGTAGCACAAAATTTTATATTTATTCAAAGGAGTTATTATCATGAAAAAATTTTCACTCGCAGTATTATTATTAACTTGTCTCAGTGCCTCATGTTTTGCCGCGCCTCTTTTGACCGCTGATGACTTTATGCCGCCCATTCAAGCCCCCGAAGATCAGCGCGAGTCTTTACGAACTGTTCAGCACCCCGAAGAGATTCACACTGTTACATCACCGGACTCAAATATTACTACGACAACGGCGAGGACTCTTCAGGACGCTATTAATGATTTTGTGAAGTCTCATACATCTTCAGGAGCAAAACGAATCGGAACCCCCGACGGCAATTATGCTTATGTAGCGACAGGACTCGGAGTCTATGACAAGAGCATGAGAAATATTAACGCAGTCAGACTCTCACAGCGGGCCGCATATCTTAGAGGACTCATGAATGCCAAAGTCGAACTAAGCAAAATGCTCGGCAATATGGAAGCCGCAGGAATGGAAATTTTAGCGAATCAGAACGACAACGCGAACACAGGCGACTCAAGCTCGACTTCACTGGGAATCGAAATTCACGAAAAAGGAAGCTCAAATATTGCAAATGTCCTGAAGGGCTATGTAACTTTTGACACTTTTGACGACGGAGAGGGCACAGTTTATGTTACAATAGTGAGCACTCCTAAAACTATGGGCAAATATAACAGGCCTGTAAATGACACTCTTTTAGCTGACAACGTAAGAGACGGAATGAATGCAATATTAGCAGAAATTCAAAGCGGAGTAGTTCCGCCAGTGGGAGGGCGAATCGTTGACGTTCCTGAGACAGGAGAAATAGCTTTTGTAGGATTCGGGAGTGCATTAGTTCAGCGTGCAAGCAACCCCGCAATGAGGGCAAATTTACGAATTAACGCCGGGAAGATTGCAGTAATGAGAGCAGAGAGAGAACTTTGCGGAATTATAACGGGTGATCAAGTCAACGGCCAAGCAAGTTACAGAGAGTCATTAAAGCAGGAATTCACCGAAGATTTTACAGCAATTGAAGCCGCCGACCCTATGAATAATCTTGTAAGCTCGAACGACTTAGAACAGGTTAATAACGCAAAAACAAATTTCTCTCACATTCAGAATTTCAACGAGGCAATTACTACAGCAGCACGCGGAATTTTACCCCCCGGCGTAAATCGCAGTTCATGGTTTGACGACGAAGGAGTCTGGGCTTATGCGGTCGCTATTTATGTTCCCTCAATAACGAATAGGGCAGCCTCTGACGCTCAAACAATGAGAGAGTCGCAAATTCTCCAGCCCGTGCAGACTGAACAGGAAATCAAGAAACAGCAGGAGCAGCAAAGACTCATACAAGGGCCGATGTATAACGATTCGGGGAAATTTAAGCCCGGAGTAACTGGGACTATTAAGCAAAATTTATAAATCATGAAGAAAATTTTTATTATTACAGCTCTGTTATTATTGCAGGTTGATATACTTTATTCGGGAATTATACAGGAAAATGCACTCTCTTTCATAGGGGGTGCCGCTATTCCTGAAGGCGCAAGGAAAATTTTATTTGACTCAATCAGAAAGAATCCCGACAATTCTAATTTTATTGTTGAGAGTGAAGGATTTATTTATTCGCTGAAAATATTGCAGATTCCCAGACTCAAGAGTAATAACAAGTTCGCACAAAATGCCCTGTCAAGTAATTATGCGAAAATTGCCGAGCTTCAAGCCGTGAACGAACTAGCAAAATATCTCGATAAAGGCCGACTCGACCGCAAAATTTTCACGAATTCAGACGCAGCAGACTACGCACTAAGAGTCTTTTACTCGCAAAAAATTAAGATTCAATCTCAAACAAGCATAATAGATCACTCAGCTTTGAGTCTAGTTTTTACGGGCAAAAATAACGTCCCTGACTCTATATCTAAACAGGAAATCACAAATAATTATTGTAAATATCTCTATGAGCAGGCACAAAATTTTTTCAGGAAAAAGGATTTTGTCAACGCCCTAGAAACTTTACATCAGATTCATTATATGTCATGGGCAGATATTAGCGCGTATTTAGGAGCGTCATATTGTTTTCTGCAAATGAGTCAGAAGGAAGATGCGGCAAAATTGACTCTCGAATTAATTAACTCAATGAGTCAGGACATGAAAGCCGATGATTTTGCTTCAGCGGGGAGGATTCTATTTCAGTCAGGCCGTAAAGATGAGGGATTCAACGCTATGGAGCAGGCCTATAAATTGCTCCGGGAGAATTAGGAGGTTATGTAATGAAGTCAAGCAAAATTTTTTATGTAGTTATTATGCTGCTTATCATGATTAATTCTGCGTCTGCTCTGAGTGATAAGGAGTATAGGCAGTTCATTAAGAATCAAAATTTTTCAGAGGCCGACAAAGCACTTAATCAGGCATGGAAGAACGCAAAAGATTCACTCTCTGAACAGGATTTTGACGCGCTCAAGCAATCACAAAACAGGTGGATTAAATCAGGACGCGACAACGAAGCCCGCCAGTTAACGCGAAAATTATCAAGAATTCAGGCATATACGCTTGTAACGAATTCACGGGCGGATTATATAAATAATTACGTCAAGAAACGAGCTGTAACTATTAATGACGACTTGCCCGACGACTCGCCCTCTGATTTACCCGACGAAATGCCCGAAGATTTGCCCGATTTGCCCAGCGAGTCCCCTTCTAAACCTGAACCGGCAAAAATTAATCTAGCTGATTATGACAAGGCCGCAGATTTCTTGACAGAAAAATTAATAGACTCCGGCAAAATTCAGCCAAATGAAGAAATCACTTATCTTGACTCGCAAGTCGAGATTAACGGCTCGCAGTGCTGGGAGTTCTCATCAAGTTTTAATTTTGTCGAGACTGGGCACTATGCAATTTCTGAAAGCGGGAAGATTTATATTTATGAAGACGATAAATATATTTCACTAAATTAATTTAATATTTAATCAGGAGGCTATATCATGAGAAAATTTTTAAGCGTTGTAGTATTATTATGTGTGCTTGCAAGTTACGCGCTTGCATTCGAGACCGACGGAAAAAATATTATTGTCGATGTTACCAGCACGGGCGAGAATCGTTTGGCGGCAATTGAAAGCGGATTAGTTGAGGCGTTGAGACTCGCGTCAGGGAGCTTTATAGACTCAAAGACTGAGCTAAACAATGAAGAATTAACCGAGCGCATAATTTCTTATTCTAGGGGGTCAATCTCAAAATATGACGTTATGAGCGAAGACACAAGCAAAGCAAGTGAAGGACTCTACACCGTGAAATTAAGAGTCTGGGTTGAGAGTGAATTATTACGTGACGGCGTTCAAGTTGCTGCGAATAAGACATCAAGGGTAAAATTTTCGCCTGAAGATTTAGCACCGGAAAAACCCGCAGTAAATCCCGTTGAAGCTCAAAATAATGATAAACTCTCAGCGGCCAACAAAAATAATGCGTCATCAGGAGTCGAGGCTTTATCGGCAATGCTTGAACGTTACAACCCTGAAGATTTCATAAATATTAAGGTCGTCGGCAAAGTCAGCAAGGTCAAGGGCAAAGAGACCGAAGATTTATGTCAAGTACTTGTCGAGGTGTCATTTAATGACGAGCTTTATAATCAAAAATTTATACCGGATTTGAAACAGGTATTAGACACAATTGCGGCCAAGAAAAAAGATATTACTTTGACTCGTGAAAGAAATATTTTGCGCAGTATCTCATCAAAAAAGGGCGCGCCCATGTCAGATAACAGCGTTATTTTGAGCGGGTCAAATTTAGGTAAGGAGTATAATTTGGCAGTATTCGATAAGCCTGATAGATTCGGGTGCAGATTATACGGTTTCAAGAAGGATGACTCGGACAAAATTTTGAATAATTTGACGGGTGCATTAGCTCAATTTAGGGGACGGATTGCGAGACTCAAAGGCTTTGAGATTGAATTACTTGACGAAAACGGCGATACAGTCTCTACAGCAGAACAAAAAATTACGCTCCCCTATCTGCTTACTGACAGCGTAATAGTTAATAACGTCTGGGCTTTTCACCCCTCAATTATGAATTACATGGGAATGTATAATTATGTCCCATTATATATTGAGAATAAGGCCGTGACTCTTCCGTTAAGATTTGAGCTTCCCGCAGAATTTCAGGAGATAACGCGCGAGATTAACGCAAAATTAGTCTTTGATGATGATTACTCGGACTCAGCACTGAAGACTCGAAATGCTTTACACAATGCCGCAATGAATGTTTTAACAAAGCAGCCGGATCGAGCAGATTTTGAGTCAGCCCTAGAAATTGAATACCCTTTAGCACAGACAGCAATTTATAATATAGAGACGAATCAAATTTTAAACACTCAAGGAATTTTGCGCGATGAAGTTGTTGACCGTTTAGCAGATTTCAGAGAAAAAGGGAGTCACGCTGCATTTTATGGGACATTCTTAATATTAGAGGCTGATAATAAAGATTTTGAGGCTCAGAAAAGATCCGTGCAGTATCTCACACAGGCGGCAATGATTCACCCCGATGCAATGATTAGAATGGGAGAAGTTCAGGAACAGGGCTTTTACGGGGTCAAGAAAAATTCTAAGCGGGCAGATTTCTATTACAAAGAAGGAATCAGAATTTTATCATTACTTGCGAGTCAGGGACTTCCGAGCGCGGCTAATTCACTGGGACATGTTTATATTGAGGGACTCGGCACAAAGCAGGATATACCACGGGCAGAAAAATTTTATAAATTTGTCGAGAAGGCCGGCTATAATGACCCTGAATACTGGCTGTGGATTCATTATGGAGTTACTTTGCGTCAAGTTGTCCCGCCTGAAAAAATATTAGAGAAGTTAAGACAATGGAACGATTACAAAGACGCTCGCACATGTTTGTATTTAGTGCGTGAAAAAATGTATAGTTATTACTGGGATGGACAAGCAATTCTTATAAATATTCCTGCTCGTTATCCTGCTAATGTATTGATGGGACAGAAAGAACATTATGACATTCGCTTTTCTAGTATTTACATGGACGGCGACTCTGTCAACACAAGCGACAAATATTTTAATTTCAAGAAATAATTTATTACGATATAATAAGCGCGTGCAGTTCTCCTGAAAATTTACCGGGAGGGCTGCAATTTTTTCATGAATCAAGATTCAGACTGCTATAATATTGCAAATGATTTTACACGATAAGGAGCTATAAAATTTTGAGCAGAGTATATAATTTCAGTGCTGGCCCCGGTGTCCTGCCTGAAGAAGTGCTAAAAACTGTACAGGCTGAATTACTCGAATACGGCGACAGCGGCATGTCAGTAATGGAAATGAGTCACAGGTCAAAAGATTTTGAGAATATTTTGGACGAGGCGGAGGAAAATTTACGCTCATTAATGAACATTCCCGCAAATTATAAAGTTTTATTCATTCAGGGCGGAGCGTATACTCAATTTGCTATGATTCCCATGAATTTAATGATTAATCGTTCGGCAGATTATATAGTAACCGGCCAGTGGTCAAAGAAGGCTGCTGCAGAAGCAAAAATTTTCGGGACTGTCAACGAGGTAGCAACTTCAGCAGATAAAAATTTCTCGTATATTCCTGATCTGTCAGATTTGAATATAAGCGATAAGGCCGACTATGTTTATATTTGCCAGAATGAGACAGTGCACGGGACAACTATTAAGACTCTCCCGAACACTAAGGGCAAAATTTTAGTCTCTGATATTTCGTCTATGTTCCTGAGTGAACCTCTTGACGTGAATAAATACGGGCTTATTTACGGCGGAGTGCAGAAAAATGTCGGTCCTGCAGGCGTTGTAATCGTTATAATTCGTGAGGATTTAATACGCGATAATGTTTTGCCTTATACTCCCACTATGATGAAGTATAAGACTCATGCTGATAATAAATCTTTATTTAACACTCCCCCTTGCTTTAATATTTACGTTTGCGGACTCGTTTTTAAGTGGCTTATGAAGTTAGGCGGCGTTGAAGAAATGCACAAGTTGAATCAGGCTAAGGCAAAAATTTTATATGATTATCTTGACAGCTCGAAATTATTTCATGGAACAGTCGACAAGAAAGACAGATCATTAATGAATGTGCCGTTTATCACAGGAGATAAAGATTTAGACGCGGAATTTGCAGACGAAGCAGCACAGGCCGGCCTGAAAAATATAAAGGGTCATCGTTCAGTCGGAGGCATGAGAGCATCACTTTATAACGCAATGCCCATAGAAGGAGTCTATAAGCTCGTTGAGTTCATGACAGATTTTGAAAAGAGGCACGCAAAGTAAATGATTTGTCCCAAACACAGGAAAATTTGCTGTCTTAATAGCATAGCAAGTGTAGGACTCGAAAAATTCCGCAAGGGTTATGAATTAATTGACACTCCGGAAGAAGCAGCGGGGATTCTCGTTCGTTCGGCTGATATGTTAAATATGGACTTCCCCGCAGAGTTACGCGCAATCGCTAGAGCCGGTGCAGGTGTGAATAATATTCCCATTGATAAGTGTTCGGAAAATGGAGTAGTTGTATTTAATACACCCGGAGCAAATGCAAATTCAGTGAAAGAATTAGTCTTAGCCGGCTTATTACTTGCTTCACGAGATATTTACAACGGAATAAAATGGGTTAAAGACAACGCAAATGATTCTAATATTTCAAAATTGGCCGAGAAGACAAAGAAAAATTTTGCAGGTCATGAGATTCAGGGCAAAACTTTAGGAGTTATAGGACTGGGAGCTATAGGAGTCAGAGTTGCAAATGCTGCTGTATCACTCGGAATGAATGTTTTAGGCTATGACCCCTATTTATCGTTAAAATCTGCGTGGATGTTGAGCCCTATGATAAAACATGCTGACACGGCCGAAGAAGTTTACTCAGCGAGCGATTTTATTACGATTCATGTACCAGCAGGCGAGAACACAAGGCACATGATAAATTCTGACGCAATCGCAAAAATGAAGCCCGGAATAAAAATTTTAAATTTTGCCCGTGATGTCTTAGTTGATGAGTCAGCGTTAAAATCAGCTCTTGAATCCGGTCATGTAGCTAAATATATTTCTGACTTCCCGAACACGACAAGCGCGAATTTGCCGAACTCGATAATTTTGCCTCATTTAGGAGCTTCAACGGAAGAGGCCGAAGACAACTGCGCAATAATGGCCGCCGTACAGTTACAAGATTATCTTGACAACGGGAATATAACGAACTCAGTAAATTATCCTGATATTCACGCGGGGATCTGTGAGACTGAAGCAAGAGTCGCGATTTTACACAGCAATATACCGAACATGCTATCACAAATTACGGCGTTTTTCGGAAATAATGGGCTGAATATCGAGAATTTATTAAATAAAGCTAAAGGCCAGTATGCTTATACATTGCTTGATATTTCTCATAAAATGCCGGTTGATACAGTAGAGAGGCTCAAGGAAATTAACGGAGTCAAACGAGTCAGACGAGTTACTGAAAGAATGTAGCGCAAAAAAAATAACGCCCCCGGGATTTTTGCGAGTCCTGAGGGGCAAATTTTTTATTTATCCTTTATGAAATTTAGTATATTGAGATCGCTTATACCTGAAGTGCCGCTAAATGATTTAGTTGTCGGCATCCCCCCGAAAGCACTAACTCCGCCGCGCATTGTACTTGTTTTGCCCATTTTGCCTATCATTGTGCGTGTTGTTGTTGTAACTCCGTTCGCAGCTGTCTTCTCTGTCTCTAAATAAGACACTCCGCCGGAATTAATAATTTTTGTGCTGACTTCAGTCTCGCCGCTTGATTCTTTTTCCTGTTCAACTGGAGCAGCTCCGGGCAATTCTGGCATTTCGGGCGGTTGTTTATCGCTCTTGCCTAAAAGTTTCGCGACTTCATTATCAACACTTTCAACTTGAGGCAGTCCTAAAATTTCAGCTTCCTCGTTTAAAGTCTCGCCTAAGAGTGTTAAATTTTCCTGATCGCTTAAATCTTCAACTTTGAGGCCAAGCCCTGACATAGCAGCCTGAATATTACCTATATTTGCCCTGAACGCATTAGATACACGAGACATGAATTCACTTGAGGCCGTAAAATCCTGCTTTGAACCTGACTCACTTGAAGGAGGTACGGGCGGAACTCCTCCCGGAATTGTCCCCGATGAGTCATAAGTCTTGCTATTTATTGATGCAGCCTGAAGGAATGCGTCAAATTCTCTAGTCTCGCGCTGAATATTATCACGTGCGTTATTATTCTGTGCAGGGAACATAACAGATTGATTTAACATGTATTCATTAATTCGCATAATAATTCACTCCTTCTGTAATATAAATATAAACTCATGAAAAATTTTTCTGTTTTAGGTGTATATCGGTAATTATGACTAGAATCTTTAACGACGGGCTATAATTTGTCGGCTAAAATTTTAAGTAATTCGACGGGACTCATGCTTGATAAAATTTGCTTTCTCTCGTCGGGGTTAATGCGCGATAGAACTTCACGCATACTGAGTGATAAGCAGCGGGGATTATTAATATATTCGGAGTTCGGCAATTTTTCGGGTTTATCTTTGTCAGTATCAGTATCAGATTCAGATTTAGGCTCACTAGACGGTGTCGTCATAATATATAAAGCCACATAAACATTGCACATATCTGAACTGAAGCTATGAATGACGATGATTTTTTAGCGTAACGGGTTGCAATGCCTCGCCACTGTTTTAATTTCAAAAACGTATTTTCTACA
>JAFSWW010000019.1 GCA_017444345.1 Synergistaceae bacterium
ACGTCGAGCGAAAAATTTCAGAATTATTATAAAGATGTCTCAATGCGCACAAAGAATCGCGAAATTGATATATTAATCGTTGTAAATATGTTCTTGACGGGATTCGACGCGCAGAAATTAAATACTTTATGGGTAGACAAAAATTTGAAGATGCACGGACTAATTCAGGCATTCAGCAGGACGAACAGAATTTATAACGAGCGGAAACATCACGGGAATATTATTTGCTTCAGGAATTTGCAAAATCAAGTCGACGAGGCTATAAAACAATTCGGCAATGATGACCCTAAAAATATTATTATAATTCGTGAATTTGAATATTATCACAAGCAATATAGTAACATGATTCAAGAATTAATTAATAAATTTCCGTTAGAGTCTGAAATTATGGGCGAGTCAAACGAGAAAAATTTTATTGCTTTATTCGGTGCAGTCTTGAAGATGCAAAATTTATTGAGTTCATTCGAGGAGTTTTCAGGCCAAGAAATAATCTCAACGCGGGATTTTCAGGACTATCAAAGCAAATATTTAGATTTACGCGACAAATATAAAAGAATAATCGACAATGACGAGGCAGATATAAATAATGATATAGTATTTGAAATCGAGTTATTGACTCAAGTCGACATAAATATTGATTATATATTAATGCTGGCTGGAAAATACAAGAATGACGGCGATAAAGAAATCTTAATCACAATACAGAAAACGGCCGCGTCAAGTCCCGAATTAAGAAGTAAACGCGAATTAATAGAAATTTTCATGTCAAGAATAAATGATTATCAAGATATTATTACAGAATGGCGTGAATTTGTGAGAAGGCAGCGCGAAAAGGATTTAATTGATATAATCAAGCGCGAGAATTTGAATCCCGATAAAGTCCGAAAATTTATAAAAGAGTCATTTAAGGCCGGTTATATAAAGACGACAGGAACATATATAAGAGACTTCATGCCGCCGGTTAATTTATTCGACAAGAACAGGGAGTCAAAGAAAGCCCGCATAATTCAAGAACTACGGGGCTATCTTGAGAAATATTCAGGGATTTAATAATTTATTCTGCCAGCTCCGTCCGTGCTTGATGTCTCGTAAAATGCCGCGTCGAGTCCTGTTAATTCTTTATATTTTGAGCCGATAAACTCAATAAATTTTTTTGCCGAGCCGCTTTTTATTATACTGACAGTGCAGCCGCCGAATCCTCCGCCCGTCATTCTTGAGCCTATTACGCCCGGAAATTCCCAAGCTAGTTTTGCAAGTATATCAAGCTGCTTAACTGTAACTTGATAATCATCGCGTAAAGAAACGTGAGAAGCATTCATTAACCGGCCAAAAGTTTGTAAATCTCCTGACTTTAACGAGTCCGCAGCCCTCAAAGCCCTAAAATTTTCACTCACTGCATGACGTGCCCGGCGTAAATTTATATTATTATTCACTAAATATGAATATTCGTCTAAATCGTTAATGCTCAAATCACACAAACAAGAAATATTTTTGACGGATCTAATATCAGATAAGGCCTCTTCACACTGTTGACGGCGTAAATTATACTCGGAACTCACTAGAGAGTGCGGCACGTTTGAATTTGTGATGATAATTTTGCAGTCTCCGAGATTTAACGGCGCGTAAGAATATTCAAGTGTCGAACAATTTAATAATACGGCGTGATTTTTCCTGCCCATGCTGACAGCGAACTGATCCATTATGCCGCAATTCATGCCGACAAATTTATTTTCTGATTCTTGTGAGAGTAAAGCAGCCTTTACCCCGTCGATATTCAGCGAAAATATTTCACTGAAAATTTTTGTAGTGAGTACTTCAATAGCCGCCGATGATGACAGCCCTGCACCGTCTGGAAGATTACCAGCGAATAAAATATCAAGCCCGGAGTCAAATTTATAGCCGTGTTTCATGAGAGTTGCAGCGACTCCAACGGGATAATTTACCCATGTGCGAGTTGCTAATTTTTGCGAGATATTATTAAATGCGATCTCAAACGGTGAGTCTTCCGGCTTGTCGAAATTCATAGAGAATAAGCGCAATTTATTATAAGAATTCTTACAAGCAAGAGCATATATCCCGAATTCTATAGCGCAAGGAAATACAAAGCCGCCTTCATGGTCAGTGTGTTCGCCGATTAAGTTGACCCGGCCGGGCGAAAAAAATGCGTCAGGTTTTGAATCATTTGCGAAAATTTTTGTAAAGCTCTCTAACATTTTATTAATCATGAAAATTTCTCCCGTTATTTATTAATATTTATGAATTCAAGCGATAGATTTCTCGACGATGGCCGATCTTAGTAATAAGAATAATTAATTTATTATCGCGAATATCAGCAATTATTCTATAATTACCCGTCTCATAACGCCAATAGCCTTTGAGTTTGCCTGTTAATGCTTTGCCGTATTTTCTGGGATTCTCGCAGCCCTCAAGATTATCATTAATCCATTTTCTAATGCGCCGAGAAACTTGCGGGTCCATTTTATCAAGTAATTTTCTGGCTTTATCCGTTAATTCTACAGTATATCGCATTTCGCATTAATAATTTATTCGCTTTCTACTGGGACTGCAACTAGCCTATAAGTTACCGGGTTTGCTTCATATTCTGCCCATGCTTCATCGGCTTGTTTTGCTAAATCAATCTCATCTAGCAAGCATTCTTTTGCTGCTTCTCCGACAGTTTGCCCGATTCTTGCCGCAAATTCTTCTACTATTTTCCTTTCTTCTTCGTTTAATTCAAATGAGTAAATCATAAATAAATCACTCCTATATAAATATAAAATTTTTATGAATTCAAGCGATAAATTTCTTTGCGATGCCCGACATCAGTAACAAGAATTATAATTTTATCGTCCTGAATATCAGCAATTATTCTATAATCACCCGTTTTATAACGCCAATTTCCTGCAAAATTCCCCGTTAATGCTTTGCCGTATTGCCGCGGGTTCTCGCAGCCCTCAAGAAATTTATTTATCCAAATTATATATTTTATCTCGTATCTGCGAGTCCATTTTGTTAAGAGTTTTTCTAGCCTGCTTAGTATAGTCAACGTGATATTTCATTTAATAAGTCCCAGACTCCTGCCTACTTCTTCATGCGTGTAAGTTACCGGGTCTTTCTCGAATTCTGCCCACGCCTTAGCAGCCTGCCTTGAGTCTACAATGTCTTCAAGTAAGAATTCTTTTGCTAGTTCAGATACAGACTGCCCTACTTCTTTAGCAAAATCTTCCGCAAATTTTGTCTCATCATCATTTAACTCAAATGAGTAAATCATAAATAAATCGCGCTCCCTTATAAATATAAAAATTTTATTCACGAAATAATTATACAGATAAAATAAAAATATTGCGCTCGAAAATTGAATAATAATAAAAATTTTTTGCCTTATAAATCATTGCTATGACTAGAAAATTTTGATATTCTTGTAGCTGTAAATGTAGCTGTAAAATTGCCCTGAACTTGTGAAAAATTTATCTCGTAAATGCACACTCAAGTAAATATATCATGCATAAAAATTTGTAGCTGTAAATATAAACTCATGAAAAAATTTATTGCCTGCTCTCTCACTCTTTTGTAGCTGTAAAATTATTGCACTCGCATTATAACACTCACAAAAAAAATTCCCCCCGGCAATTACCAGAGGGACAAATAAATTTTATTATTTCCTGCGATATTTCGTCAAATCTATTGCGACGGCGACCGCGATAATTACACCTTTTATAACTTGCTGCCACATTGGCGAGACATTGATAAACTGCAATCCGTATTGAATTATCGTGAAAATCAACACGCCCATTATAATACCGCCGACTCTGCCTATACCTCCATTGAGTGAGACCCCGCCGACAACACACGCCGCAATTGCGTCAAGTTCGTAGCCGTTCCCGTAATTGTTAGTAGCTCCGGCTGTTCTTGCTGCTTCGAGGACTCCGGCGATTCCGTATAAACACGACGCAAGAATAAATATTCCCATTATGTTGCGAAATACGTTAATACCTGCGACGACTGCCGCCTCACGATTCCCGCCGATCGCGTAAACATTTTTGCCGAACACTGTTTTATTTAGCACGAACCATATAATTACGCAAATTACTACAGCTATGGGAATAAGAATCGAAATTCCCGGGAAGTCCCTGCCCATTGAGAATAAACGCATTTGTCCTAACTGTGCAAAATCCGGCCTGATTCCTCCGATTGGCTGAGAGTTATTCGGGGGCATGTCGAAATAAAGCGAGCAGGCTCCATAAATAATAACTTGTACTGCCAAAGTCGCTATAAACGGGTGCATGTCATATTTTGCAACAAGAAAGCCGTTTAACGCTCCGAAAATCATACATGCAACTATTGCTATAACTATGGGCATCCATAATTGAACCTGCGGCAGGTCCGGGAAGAATCTATTTGCATATGTCGCAGTCTGTAACATTGAGGCCGAAATTACTGCAGCAAGTCCGACCATTCGCCCCGCGCTTAAGTCTGTACCTGCAATTAACAGCGTGAAACATATTCCCAGAGCCATAATTAATTTTGTTGATGACTGAGTCAATATATCAAGAGCGACTCGAATTTGCATGAATCTGGGCTGTAAGATACAAATTACTACAACTAAGACTAACATTGCGAGTAAAATCGCATTATTTGTGAGAAACTCCCCGAATGTCTGTCTATTGAGTTCGCTTGCTGATTCATTCTTGGCCATAAAGCCCTTTAACGCAAAACATACTCCGATTATAATTAAGAATATGGGCAAGTCGTAAATTTTGCGATTAAGTCCGAGCGGTGCTTTTAAGAAATATAATATTATTCCCAGCGCAAGGAAAACAATTCCCGCCGTTGTTATTAAACGCTTTGAACGCGATGTGTTCTCATTTTCTGCCATGATAAAAATTTCTCCATTCTTTAAGATTTAAGCAGCAGGGTTATTTTCTTTACGGCCCGCAAATTGTGTAGCAAGTGCCATAATTTTTTCCTGACTGTATTCGCCCTTGTTAAGGAATCCTGTTACTCTTCCTTCACACATTACCATGATTCTATCAGACATTCCCATTAACTCCGGCATTTCAGACGAGATCATTATAATAGAACGTCCCTGCGAAATCTGCTCAAGCATTATATTATAAATCTCGTATTTTGCTCCGACATCGATTCCGCGTGTAGGTTCGTCGAGTATTAATATATCCGAATTTGTAAGCAGCCACCGGGCAATTAAAACTTTCTGCTGATTTCCGCCGCTCAAATTCTGTATTAAAGTCTCAAGTGAAGGAGTCTTAACGTTCAATTTTTTGCACTCTTTATCGGCCTCGACTCTGCGCTTGTGATCGTTGAGAATTCCTAAACTTGCATATTTTCTCTGGTTAGCAATAACAGTATTCTCAAGTATCGGCAAGATTCCAAATATACCAGTCGCCCGCCTCTCTTCAGTGAGTAACGCAAGCCCTCTCGATTTCGCAAAACCGGGACTCTTTGAAGTATATTTTGCACCGTTTAAATATATTTCTCCTGATTGAATGCTCCTGAGCCCAAATAAGGCCTCTACAAATTCAGTTCGTTGAGCTCCGACAAGTCCGCCGATTCCTAAAATTTCCTGTTTATGTAATTCAAAGCTCACATCTTGGAATGATTTTCTTAGGGGCGAGCAGACATGTTCAACTTTTAATACTACTTCATCACTTGGCCGGCCTTCTCTGGGCGGGAACTGATTAGTCATTTCTCGTCCGACCATCTGCTTAATAATAAAATCGTTCGTCAATTTTTCGCCGGTTTCCTTATTGACTACTGGCCAAGTTCCGACATATTGACCGTCGCGCATAATTTTAACCTCGTCGGAAATTTCTAGAATCTCCTTCATCTTGTGCGAGATATAAATAAACGCGACTCCCTGCGCCCTGAGTCTATTAATAATCTTGAAAAGGTGATCTACTTCTCTATCTGATAATGAGCTTGTAGGCTCGTCAAGAATTATAATTTTTGCTTTCATGTCAACGGCTCTAGCTATTTCCATCATTTGGAGAATTGCCGCGCTTTGTTCTCCTGCCAGTGCTAAGGGGTCAACGTCAAGCTCTAAATCTTCAAATAGTGCCTTAGTCTTGTCGTACATTGCTTTGTGATCAACGACTCCGAGATGGCCGGGGAATCTTCCCAAGTAAACATTTTCCATGACGGATCTAAATCTAATCGGGTGTAATTCCTGATGTACCATAGCGATGCCCTTATCCATTGCTTGACGGGCTGAATGTATTTCTGCTTTCTGGCCGTCTAAGAAAATTTCTCCGCTGTTCGGCTCATAAATCCCGAATAGACATTTCATAAGAGTTGATTTGCCTGCTCCATTTTCGCCCATTAAAGCGTGAACAGTTCCCGCCCTTACGTTTAATTGAACGTTGTCAAGAGCCTTAACGCCCGGAAATATTTTCGTGATATTCTTCATTTCGAGTAAATACTCGCTCATTTTGTATCACCTCTTGTAACTTTCTGATATGGAATCCAGATATATTTATTGTCAGTAATTGCGTAACCTATTGAGCTTAAATCTTTATTTTCTGCGAGTGCTAGTGCGAGTTTCACGGCTGCGATTCCCTGATTGTCAGCGTCATTTAACACAGTGCCTAACATTTCGCCCTTGTTCATTGCTTCGAGTGCCGAGGCGTTTGCGTCAACTCCTACAACGGGAATATATAAAGCCGGGTCGCCCTTGTTGTAATTATTTGCTTTGAGGGCCTCAACTGCTCCCAGTGCCATTTCGTCATTATTCGCGATAATTGCCTCGATATTTTCAGCACCGATTGACATTATAAATGCGTTTGTTATAGTCATGGCCTGCAGTTTGTCCCAGTTAGCTATTGAGTTAGCAAGTTCTACAGTCTCAATTCCCGCTGAGTTAATCGCCTCGATTGAATATTTTGACCTCAAAATCATATCTTGATGACCGTTTTGACCGCGCAATAAAATATACTGTAATTTGCCGTCATGATTCTTATCTGATTCTGGGTGAGATTTAAAATATTCTGCTATTAACTGGCCTGATTGAGTGCCGGACTCTTCTGCCTTAGCTCCGATATAATATGCTTTGTCGTAAGTGCTTAAAATTTCGAGACTCGGCTCACGATTTATAAATACTACGGGAATATTTGCGGCCTTTGCTTTATCGACTATGACCTGCGATGACATTCTGTCGACTGGATTCACGATTAGGACATTGACTCCGTTTGTGATAAACTCATCGACTTGAGAATTTTGCGTATTCTGATCGTCTTGACCATCTGCAAAATCAATTTTTGCGCCTTCTTTCTGTGATTCCTCGGCCATTGCGTTACGAAATCTAAGCATGAAGGCATCATTAAATCTATATATACACGCGCCTATTTTCATTTCTTGAGCTTGTGAGCATGATACTAAGGCAAGAATTAATATTAATGCTAATAAAAAACTTTTACGCAAGGAAAATCACCTCTCTAACTTTGCTATAAAGAAATAAACCCCCGCGCTAATCAACGGGGGCGAAATCATAATATTTTATTTCATGAATTCTTTGTAGTTCTCGACTGTTACAGGACGATAGGGGATCCAAATATATTTGCCGTCAGTGATTTTATAGCCGATTGACTCTTCAGTAACGGGCTTATCATCTGCTGCGACAACTGCGACTCTAACTGCTGCGAATCCCTGGTTATCTGCGTCATTAAGAACTGTGCCAAGTAACTCGCCCTTGCTCATTGCCTCAAGTGCCGGGGCTGTTGCGTCAACTCCTACGACGGGAATATATTTCGCGGGGTCGCCGGTGTTGTAGCCTTCTGCTTTGAGCGCCTCGATTGCGCCGAGTGCCATATCGTCATTATTTGCGAGTACTGCCTCAATATTTTCGACTCCGACTGCTGAAATAAAGCCTTTCATTTTGTCAGTGGCCTGTACTTTGTCCCAGTTCGCTGTGTCGTTGCCGAGTTCTACGATCTCAAAGCCGCCGTCCTTCATTGCCTGTGTTGAGTATTCAGTTCTGAGTGTAGCGTCCTGATGTCCCTGTTCACCGCGAATCATAATATACTGGATTTTGCCGTCTTTGTTTTTATCAGCTTCGGGGTGTTTCTTGAAGTAGTCAACAATGATTTGTCCTGATTGAGTGCCTGACTCTTCAGCTTTTGCGCCGACGTACCAAATTTTGTCATAAGCCTTCATAACGTCTGAATAAGGCTCGCGGTTTACGAATACTATCGGGAGTCCCTCGGCCTTTGCTTTCTCCATAAGGGGCTGGGCTGCTGTTCTGTCAACGGGATTGACTATTAAGGCATTGGCACCTTTGGAAATATACGCGTCGACTTGGTCGTTTTGAGTAGGCTGCCTGTTCTGCGAGTCAACGATTTCAAGCTCTCCGCCCTGACGTTCCATTTCTGCGCGCATTGCGTTTCTTACACCGGTCATGAAAGTATCATCGAACTTGTAAATACAAGCCCCGACAAGTGCATCAGTTGCTGCAAATGCTGATACGGCGAATACTGCGAGACATAATACTGCTAAGAATACTACTTTTTTCACGATAAAAGCCTCCTGATAAATATATTTAATTGTATATAGTAATTTGGTAAATATTATTATAATGAAATTCACGAAAATTTTTACAGTAATATACGCAAATTTTTTTACGAACGAGCGATAAATTTCGGGGGGC
>JAFSWW010000020.1 GCA_017444345.1 Synergistaceae bacterium
GATAATTTATCCCCCGCGCAAAGTTTTTAAAAATCTTTCTTGATTCCATAATTCGCACATGATAATACATGATAATATAATACAATTAATCTTAATACTTCAAAGGAGGCATTAACACAAATGGGCATGAAAAAAATAGCTTTCATAGGAGTCGGCAGAATGGGCAAACCTATGGTAAAAAATTTATTAAAACTTGGCTTTGAAGTTCACGTTTACGCGCGGCAGATCATGAAAGTTTATGACATAATCAGCAACGGGGCAAAATATCACAGCACAATAAATGACTGTCTCAAAGAATGCGACGTAACAATTACAATGCTGGGAATTCCCAAAGATATAGAAGACGTTTATTTTATGCCTGCGGGAATATTTGACAGCGCAAAGAGGGACTCATTTATTATTGACATGACGACATCAAGCCCGACTCTTGCGAAATTATTATACGACGAGGGGATAAAACGCGGACTTCATGTTCTCGACGCGCCAGTCTCAGGAGGTGTGAATAACGCGAAAAATGCTACACTCTCAATCATGGCAGGAGGGGACTCAGAAGATTTTAAATCGTGCTTGCCTTTATTCAGGGCTATGGGAACTAATATAAATTATATGGGTTCGGCGGGAATGGGACAGCACACTAAACTAGCCAGTCAAATTTTAACCGCAGGAGCTTTGGCCGGAGTCTGTGAGGCAATGACTTACGCGCGCTATAAAGATATAGACCTGACAAAATTTTTGCGTGCAGTCTCAACAGGTGACGGGGGCTCTAAACAGTTAGATATGAATGCGCCGAAAATTTTAGATCGTGATTTCACGCCGGGATTTGCTATAAAACATTTCATAAAAGATTTATTACTTGCCATAGACGAGTCAAATAAAGACGCATTAAATCTTGATGTCCTTATTACAGTTATGAGCCACTTTAAGAAATTACAGGAAGATGGACAGGGCGAAATGGGCAGCCAGTCACTAATAAAATATTACGGCGGGTAAAACAAAAAAATCCGGGCTTGTGTGCTAATGCTTGCCCGGGCGGTTATTTTGCTTTCACGTTGATTAATTGCTGACTAAGCACTTAGAGTCTTTAAATGCCGAGCCATTAATTCTTTGCGTCTTGCTGCTGTGTTCTTATGCATTACGCCCTTTACGACTGCTTTGTCGATTATGCTTTGCGCAGTGTTGAAGCTTTTTACTGCATCGTCCTTATTTCCTGACTGTACAGCTTCGAGAAGTCTTTTAACGGCTGTCTTGCATTGTGATGTCCAGTGCTTATTATATAACCTGTTTCGTTCGGCTATATGGACTCTTCGTTCTGCGGATTTCTTGTTAGGCATAAAATATTACTCTCCTGAATAATTAATTAAATTATTTATTATATTGCTAATAAATTATGCCGGAGGGGAGACTCGAACTCCCACAGAGTTGCCCCCGGCGGATTTTGAGTCCGCTGCGTCTACCATTCCGCCACTCCGGCAAGAAATACAATGCATAAAATACACTGTGAATTCTAATTTGTCAAATGCGCTGTAAAAATTTTACTCAAGCAAAGTGAGTTAATTAATAAATTGCGACTATAATATTAATTAATTTCACACGAGTATAAATAAGGGAGAAATTATTTAATGCGAGAAAATTATTTAATGCGAAAAATTTATATATTAGCTGCGATCTTATTTGCTTTACCCGTATATGCTGCTGAGATCCCCCGCGCTGATTTGGACGAGGCCGAGCGATATTTTAATAATGCCTATGTTCATTTTATGAGGCGGGATTACAGAGAAGCACAAATTTATTTAGATCATGCTATTCAAGAAAATACTTACATGGTAGATTATTATATGCTTAGTGCGTTAAATTTAAACAGGCTCGGCGATATAGAAGGCTCAATGTCTGCGCTAAGAAATTTTATAGAAGTCAGGCCGCTTGACGAGTCAGCACCCAGAATCGGACGAAATTTTACCGAACTTAATGACACCTTGCGCACAGTACTGGGAACTGCTCCCGTTCCTGTAAATTGGAGATCTGCACAATCTACTGTCCAAACTGAATGGAATACGGGCTGGGTTCGTCCGTTCAGCATTAAGGGCATGGGCAAAATAAAATCACTCGGCGGGACAGTCTGCATTCCTGACACATTCGGCGATGAGATTTATATACATCAGGGCTCAAATTCGGGAGTCTTAAACGCTTTCACCGGAGCAAATGATTTCAAGCGCGTTGAAGTCCCTCAGCCTGTAATAGCCTTCCCAATGGGTGACGGGACATTTTTAATATTTACTGCGAACGGCGATATTTATCACATTGAGAATTTAAACGAGAGAGCAGCGGCTGATTTTTCCTCACAGACTGAAACACTCGCAGTAACTGACGCAGAATTAATCTCGGCAAATCAATTCGCACTTGCTGACCCCGTCGAACGCTGTATAATTTTTTATGACATGAATACATTTAATCCCGTAATGCGCTGGTTTCCGCCGGAAATGTCAGGAGATTTATTATTTGAGCCCGTTGCTATTGAACGTTATGCGGACTGGCTTGCGATTGCTGACAGGGCGAACTCAAGAATTTATGTATTGAATATTACCAGCCGTGAATTTTTTGCGATTAACAGCGTGCAATTGCCTAGAGATTTAATCTGGTCATCACTGGGCGAATTATTTATACTGAACGAGAACGGAGAAATTTATAATTACGTCATAGATTTCGGCACCCGGAGCTATGCTAACAGGAATTCAGGCGCATTATATACAGGCTTGAATAATATATGGTCATTCTTTCATTCACCTGAAGGCGATATTATTTGCTTAGATATGGGAGCTTCAATGTTGTATAAATCTTTAATGATTCCCGCGCGTGAAGAAGTACCCGGCTATTTAAGCATTTATAATCCCGTCATGGCCACTAACACGGAAAATCGAGAAAGTTTTATTATCGACGCAACTTTTATGTCGCCCTTCATGAGTTATGCGAATAATACAAGAACTGTAGCCCACGCAGCTTGGAATAACCGCACAATGAGATGTAATGTAATTTGGCAGAGACCGGGCAATTTTGACGCTTTATTTATTCACGGAGCAATTCCAAGGGGGCAGATTCTCCCGTTAAATTTACGTCCTGCACAAGTCAGACGGGGGAGCGATATAAGTTCTGTGATTCCTTCATTCTGGCTGCTGCATAAATCTACACTCACAAATATAATAATTGACTCGTCAATTTCTTTTACTATGGACGATATGATGACTCTATTAAAATTTTGCATGATGAACGGGCTTGAGCTTGATATTTATGCGCGTGAGATTCCTTCTTTGAGTCTTACTCGTGCGAGTGCTTTTACAGGCGGCAAGACAATTTATTCACTAAGAAACTCTATAGAATTACCCGTAAAGCGTACACACATGCAAGTGCAAATTCCTTTACCCGTTGAATTATCTTCGTCAGGTTATCCGGGGCGTTCAATGCTGGGATTATATCTTGACGCGGGAATGATTCAATCAAGAGCTTGGATGCCTTTATGGCCTGATATGTTCACACGTTAAAAATCTGTGCGGCGTGGAATCTCGTTCTCGGGCGGGCGGGTGGGAGGAATCAGGGAAGTGCGGGGAATAAATTAATGCATGTTGTGAGCTATAAATAAAAATAAAAAATAAATTCCCCCCGGCTTTGTTATGAGTCAGGGGGAATATTTTATACTTTCTTGTTATCTTGTTATCTGGTAAATTTGCCCGTCTAAATCAATATCAAGCAAGTTAGACTCTTTAGTGTTGATATTTGCAAGATCGTCTAATTTAAATTTTCCGTGAATCTTCCCGGCCTGCTTAAAATCTTTCAGCGAGTAAATTGTGCCTTCTTCTTCAGTGAATAAAATCAAATTTTTATCGTCCTTCACCGCGTCAATAAAGACAAATGCAATATCATTTTTGCGAGTAACTCCTTCAAGCGGCCATTTCTCAACAAAAAATTTTATTTGCTCGTCCGTTAATTTTTTATTCTCCGGATAAACTTTTGCGCCGGTTATAATTGCCTGCCTTGCTGAGACGGGCGGGACTCCATTGCGTATATAATTTAAGTACTCGGCGGGATCTACTGACATTGCGGAATTCACGCGCGATTTTATTTCAGGATTTGAGTCTTCTGATAAAATCTCTAAAACTTTATTCCCATATCGGCCAAGATTGAATCTCGTATAAGTATAGTCAAATTCTTCGGGCTTAATTTGTCCTGAATGCAGCCTGTCAGCTTGATTATATGCTGCGAGCCGTGAAGGATCTAATAACGGCGAATTCATGAGAATAATTATCAGCGTCATAATAATTACAGATACAATATTTACTCGTCCTATAGATTGCGGCCATTTCCTGAATAATACTGCACCTGCATAGCCTAGTCCCACGATTCCGGTTATTACAGTCAAGAAAAATGCTTGTATTCTATCAGTTGAGAGTCCGTACTGCTCGACTCTGAGTCCCACTGAATATAAACAAAGTCCTGTATAAATCGGCAGGCACAATAAAGCAACTTGCGCAAGAATATCTATAGATTTTGTCCTGAAAGCAGATTTAACGCCGTCAAGCCAGCAAGCATTAGCAAGAATTATAGTTCCGAATTGCAATAACAGCATTAACGTACTTGCTTGGCCTGTGCTCCATAAAGTTTTTAGCCCTGAATAAGGCAGACACACGAGAAATATTACAGATAGAATCGAGAAAAAAGGAAGCAGCCACGCCAGAACTGACAAAATCCACCGGCCAAGTGAGTCAATTCCCGGGTGCTTTATTGCTACTGATATGGAAATCGCTATTATTATGCTCGTCAAAGTTACTGCTGTTAATGGATTGAATACTAAAACCGGTATTTTTTCGAGTCCTACAATGTAAAATAATAGCCCCGCTGTTACAAGCAAGCCCCAGAAGACTGCTATAACAATTGCCGCCTGAAATAACAAAAATAAATTCCTGCATAACTGAAAGAATATATCAGAATAGGGAATCTCCCAGCTCCACGCCGCTATTCTCGTCTGAAAATATGGGATTAACAAGAATACGGCCATGCTCACACGAATTAAATCGGAATTCTGCGACGGCACATAATAAAATCCCGTACCCGGCGAATAAATTGACCAGAGTCTATAAAGCCATAATATAATTAGCGCAAGAGTCAGCCAGCCCAGAAGACTAAATAAACGCCTCCCCCAGTGTTCCTGTGAGAGCCAGAAGACAAACGGAACTATAAATATTACAGTCAGAGGCATACACCTTATTAGGCCGGCAGGCACGATTATATAAATTCCCAGTAATAAGCCCTGAATTAACGCAGAAACTATAATCCATAAATAACGCTTTTTGTCTGTACTGGTCATGATTTACCGCGAATAATTATATTTTATGCCGCCCTCTATAGGCTTAGGAAGAGTCCTAGATGATAGAACCGCGCTGCCCTTGCTTAATTTTACAGTGTTCAGAGTCAAAGGCAAAGGAAATTTATTTAGATCCACTAATGGCTGAATTCTTGATAGTGCTTTATTCGTAATATAATCGGGCAAATCGAGTCTATTTATTTTCACTAGGGGATTATCAAGCCATAATTCTTTATGCTTCACAATTTTTAATTTGCTTGTTATGTCAATTAATATATCAAGCTCCATAAATCCCGCTTTAGCAGTGTAATAACCCTTCCCGCTTAAGCCTGAAGGATTTATCTTGAGTGATACGTCATGCCATTGTCCGTCGCCCTTGCCGAAAGTTTTATCCTCGATTGATTTATTAATGTCGCTCTCTAAAATTGTCCCGGTTGCTAGGACTTGTAACGCGTCTTTACATTCGACATTGCCGGATTTCCAGTTAGCAGGCTCGTTAAATTGTACACCCTTCATTCTGAAAGTTAGATTTGCGAGTCTCAACTTGTCAATATGAACTCCCTTAAGATCCATATATATATCGTGAAACATTCCCGTTGAATCGGGCTTATCAGATATAATTAATAGTGCTTTCTCAGGCTTGAATTTCTTGACGTAAAAATTTAGCAGGTCTTGAACTTCATCGGCGCAAGACTGGGACGCAAATAATAAAGTAATCGCTATGACAATAAAAAATTTAAATCTTTGCTTCATAATTATATAATTCTCCCGTTAAAAAATTTTGTCTCATGCAATATTATATAAGCGATTAACAATTTTTGTGAGAATTCAAACATGAAAATTTTTCGAGTCATATAATTTTCTGTGAATAAATTTATAAATCTGCTCCATACTTCATAATAATACATTACCCGCCCGCACATGCAAAAAATTCTCTCGTATAATATGCATAAAAATTTTTGTGCGTAAAAGAGTGAAATTTTTTGAGTAACAGCGATTTATACAACGAGATAAAGAATTCTCTTGACATAGTAGACATTATAGGCGAAAAAGTTAACCTCCGCCGGACTGGTCAGGGCTTCACGGGCTTATGTCCATTTCACAGCGAGAAGACTCCTTCTTTTCACGTATGGCCGGAGACTCAGAGTTATTACTGTTTCGGCTGTCATGAGGGCGGAAATATTTTCACGTTCATAATGAAGACTGAAGGCTTGAATTATCACGAGGCTTTAGAGTTCCTTGCGTCAAGAGCAGGCATAAAAATTAACTCTCGCAAAATCACAAAATCGCGGGATTTATACGACATTATGAATTTAACGGCAAAATTTTACGCAAATAATCTCGTAAGCAATCAGGGCATTACAGCACGAGCCTATATGAAGCGCAGAAATTTATCAGAAAACGACATAAATAATTTTTCGCTCGGTTATAGCTTGAACTCATGGGACTCGCTCGTAAATTATTTAAGAAAAAATAATATCCCCGATAAAATTATAGTTGACTCTGGGCTGGCTCTTAATGGCAGGACGGGAATTTATGACAGATTCAGGGGGCGGCTTATATTCCCCGTTAAAGACATTTCAGGCAGGATTATTGCGTTCGGCGGGCGAATCGTTGACGGTGAAGGAGTCAAATATATTAACTCACCTGAAAGCGAAATTTACAGCAAACGGAAAAATTTATATTTACTAGACATTGCGCGGAAATCAATACGAGAAAAGGGCCGGGCAATCTTAGTTGAAGGCTATATGGATGCTTTGAGACTTCATAAATGCGGCTTTAATGAGTCAGTTGCTTCACTGGGAACTTCTTTAACGAGCGAGCAGGCCGAACTATTAAAGCGATTTGCTGACAGGTGCTATATTTGCTACGACAATGACCCCGCCGGAATAAATGCGACGATTCGAGGGATGTATATTTTGCAGGAAAACGGCTTAGACGTGAGAGTTATTAATTTACAGGGCGACTCAAAAGATCCCGACGAGTTTTTATCACGTAATTCACCGGAAAATTTCGAGCAGGCTATAAAGAACGCCAAACCGTTAATAATTTATCATGTTGACTCACTAAGAAACGCGCTTAATGACCCGGCGACCCGTAAATCCGCGCTCAAAGAATTATTTGACGGACTAGCAAGACTCGAACTTGATGACATTCTGCAATATCGAGGCACAATCAGCGAAATTACATTTATACCGCCTAGAGAACTTGAGCAGAAATTAATATCTCTACGCAATCAAGGCAATCAAGAAAGCAGCAATAAAAATTTTTCGCAGATAACTCACAAAATAACCCCGCAAATAATACGTGATTCAAATAATAATATTCTTGAGGCTGGACTCTGCTGGCTGTTAATGCATGATATGGAGTGCAGATTAAATATAAATCCTGAAGAAATCTTTAAAATTTTTAGCGATGAGACGGCGCAGGAAATAGCACTGGCAGTCTTAACAAGTAATCCCGACGAGCTGGAATCTTTATGGCTATCACTGGGAGATTTCGAGAAGACAAATTTTTTATCACGGGGCGAGGAGTTTTGCAGACAAATTGACGGGGAGATTTCCGAAAAATGGAATAAAATTTATAATAATATAAATCGCAAATTGACAGTTCACAGACTAAACGAGATAAAGGCAAAATTACGGCAGGGCCAAGCAACGAGCAGCGAATTACAGGAATTGAGCGAACTTCAGAAAATGCGCGATCAATATATAATATAAAAAAGGGGTGTCCTAATCTGAACGAGATAAAAAAATTAGCTTTATATACGGCTGACAGGTTAACTGCTTCAATGAACGGCTTAATTTTCAGGACTCAGCGCGATGACTTTACGGGCTTAAATGCACATCTTGAGATAACCGGCGAAAATCCCCGAGTCGTGGGCTTGAGAGTCTGTATTTCAGAAGAGTCCGAGAAATCTTCACGCGGCTATATAATTTCAGGCGATACAGAAATTGCGGCGTATTGGCTGCAGCATTCTTTACCGGTCGTAATAATGCTATATGAACGTGAAAGCAAAAAAATTTTTTATGAATCAGTCAGCACTGAAAATTTAGAAATAGCCGGCCGTAAATGGGAGCTTGTTATTCCCTATGAGAAAGAATATAACGGAGAAAACGCGGCGCAGGAAATCAAAAATTTAACTTGCACGAGTCCATATTTAGCGAGATTAGCACTTGACAAGGCACTAATTGAATTAATCAATCAGGGGCAGGAAATTTTTTTAGAGCTCGACGAATGGATTAATCAGCCCTCTTCACGCGGGAATCTGCGAATTTGCATAACAGGTCATGACTCTGAACAAGTCTATCAATGGCCGTTTGACATAAACCCTGATATACCGCAAGTTTTAAGATTGCCGGAATTATTCCCGTGGGCTGAGATTTCAATAGACGAAGAATTTTACAGCGCGAAAAATTTTCATGATTTTGACTCGAATCTTTTAGCACCGTATATAATTGAGTCCGGAGAAATTGCGCGATTTAGATTTAAGCTCGAATTAAATTCACTGGGTAAATCTTTCTTGATTGCCGAGCCTTATATTTGCCGGGGGATCTTCCCGACTATGAATCAGCAAAATATTTCATACGGGAGCGAATACGAGTCGGGCCTAAAATTTCAGTTATACAGGAAAATTTGAGAAATTTTGAGTCAGAAAATTTTGACGGGGTATTTATTGCGCATGATTGAGTCTTTGATATTACTGCTCGCTAAAATTTCCGGTGCATTGTTAGAGTCCTGACGAATTAATATAATACCGGGTGAGGGCGTAATTTTGCGTGATAATTTAATAGCCCGTTCGCTGCCAGTTATCATAAATGCTGTAGCGAGCCCGTCAGCTAGACTCCCGTCCGGTGTAATAATAGTAACTGATAATAAATCGCTCTGAATAGATTCGCCTGTCTTAGGGTCAAAGAAATGCGAGAATCTCTTCCCGTCAATAATTTTATAGCGTTCGTAATTTCCTGAAGTAATCACAGCCGAGTCTCTCACACTCAAGACAAGCGCGGGACTTCCTGAAGGTTCGAGGGGGTCTCTTACTCCGATATTCCATTTTTGCCCGTCATTCTTGAGTCCTATCGCGTAAATATTCCCGCCGAGATCTATAATTCCCGATTTAACGCCGCGAGTCTTTAACATGTCAGAAATTTTTTCGCTCGCAAAACCCTTAGCAATTCCGCCGAGATCCAGCACGCAGCCTCTTCCCCGCAAAAAAATAGAATTCTCGTTATCGTTGATTTCTAGATTATTAATATCGCTTAAATTTATGGCAATATCAAGACTTTCACGAGACGGCAGAATTTTATCACCCGTGTTAATTTTCCATAAACGAGTAACAGCCCCGATTAACGGATTAAAGACTCCTTCTGTGAGGTCATATAATTTGCGTGAGGCTTTAACAACTTCTATTACTTCATGTGAGGTGGAAAATTTTTTTTGCCCAGATAAAATATTTATCTGCGAAATGTCGGACGATTTATTATACATTGATAATTCATTATCGAGCCTAGCAAGCAATTTATAAGCATCGTCAAGTAAATTATTATCTCGTGAGTAAATCATGATTCTTATAATAGTATTCATAGCAAAGCCGGTTTTCTCCTGTTCAGGAATTGGCGCAACATATAACGAGAAAATCCCGGCCAAGATTAAGAGTGAAGATATAAAAATTTTCCGTCGCATTATATAATTTCTCCTGTCATATAATTTATATTATTATACAAGCGCGATATTTTTTACGGGCAAAAGTGGATATTTTACAGCTACAAAAAGTGTTAAATTTTCCAGTTATAGCAATATATTATAGAGATAAAAAATTTTTTATGTGTAAATTTTTTTGCGTGCGGCGGGGAATAAATTTTGCGGGCGGGACTCACTATATGCGGTAGATAAATTAATTCTCTGTTGTGTATGATAATGACGCAAAATATTTCGTAAAAATTTTATAAGATGGCGGGACTCACTATATACGCTATATAAATTAATTCTCTGTTGTGTATAATAACTGCGCAAAATATTTCGTGATTATATTCTTTGCTTGCGAGTAAAAATTTTTTATCAGACTGTAAATATAATGCTTGCTTACATGTGAACGACGTAAAATATTTCGTGAAAAATTTATCATGCTGCTAAACACGAACGACTCAATTTATTTATTATATAATTATCGCAATAAATTTATTTATTATTTAACAAGGGAGCTTTTGACATGGCATATTATATAGGCGTTGACGTGGGCGGGACTAATATAAAATCAGGAATAATTGACGACTCTGGCAATATAATAAACGAGTCTTCAATACCGACCGGAGCAGACAGGCCGCAGGATGTAGTTTTGCAGGATATTTTGCAGTCAGTGAGAGAATTAATTGACTCATCAAATATTAATCCTAATGAAATAAAATCCGCAGGAGTCGGCACTCCGGGAATGATTGACTATGAAACGGGAAGCGTTATATATAATAATAATTTAGGCTGGAAAAATTTTCACATAGCAGAAAAAATGACTCAAGCACTCGGAATAAGTACGACTCTAGAAAATGACGCGGACGCAGCGGCACTCGGTGAAGTTGTTGCAGGAAGTGCTAAGGGTGCAAAAAGTGCCATGATCGTAACTCTAGGAACTGGAGTCGGAGTCGGAATCGTTCTCGATAATAAAATTTTCCGCGGCTCAGAATTCGGCCATATGGTAATACTCGAAAACGGCAGGCCGTGTAAATGCGGGCGTAGAGGCTGCTGGGAGTCATATGCTTCTGCTACAGGTTTAATAATTTCTACTATTGAGTCAGTAAATGCTAACCCCGGAAGTATTTTAGCTAAGACTTCAGAACTTGAAGGAAAAATAACGGGCCGGACTGTCTTTGATGCTGCTGAAAAGGGCTGCGAGGCCGCAAAAAATGTAATTGACGAATATATAAGTAATCTTGCTTGCGGACTTGCTAATTTAATCAACGGAATGAATCCCGAAATTATCAGCTTGGGCGGAGGAGTCGCAAATCAGGGCGAAAAATTATTAGTGCCGCTCCGCGAAAAAGTTATGTCAGAAATTTATGAGGGCTTGAGAAGTAAATCATCTAAAATAGTAGCATGTACTCTCGGCTATAAAGCGGGCTTAATCGGTGCAGCTATGGCCAGCAGGAACGAGCTAAATAATTAATGCAATTGCTAAATCATTCACGTTTGTACCGGTCGGACCCGTCATTAATAGTGCATTAACTGTCTTGAGTGCGTTATAAGAGTCGTTATTCTTGAGAGTCTCACTGATTGAAATATTTGCGGCTTTGAGTTTTGACTCCGTCTGACCGTCTACGATTCCCCCTGCTGAGTCCGTCGGCCCGTCTGTACCGTCCGAACCTAACGAGGCAATTATTACATTATCAAGTCCTGAAATTCCTTGAGCTGCTGACAAAGCAAATTCTTGATTACGTCCGCCCATTCCCTTCCCGGTTAAGTGTACGACTGTTTCACCGCCTGCAATAATTGCGCACGGAGCTTTAACGGGACGGCCAGAAAATTTTATTTCACGAGCTATTGACGCAAAGAACGCCCCTGCCTCTTTTGCCTCGCATGTCATTGTAGTAGTGAGTAATAAAGGCTCATAACCTTTTGATTTAGCTATATTGCAGGCTGCCTCGCACAAAGCTGTAACACTTCCGGTAATTACTGCAGTAACGTTATCTAATTTTTTCGGAGTCTCCTGCGCTAAAATTTTTAGTAATTCGGGCTTAATGTGTAAATCATATTTTTTTATGATTGAGAAGGCTTCTTCACTTGTTGACTCATCAGGCCAAGCGGGACCGGACGCAATACTATCGAGTCTATCTCCTAATACATCAGACAATACGACCATGAAGACTCTTGCAGGAGCGCATAATTTCGCAAATCTTCCGCCTTTGACTCCTGATAAATGCTTGCGTATAGTGTTTATCTCTACAATATCAGCCCCGCAAGCTAATAATTGATTAGTAACGTCTTTCATGTCAGCAAGAGTCACGCCCTCTGCAGGAAGTTCGAACAGTGCCGAGCCTCCGCCGCTGACTAGAAATAAAACGGTGTCATCAGGAGTTAAATTTTTAACGTGTTCGAGTAATTCACGAGTCCCCGTTAAAGTATTCTCGTCTAAAACAGGATGCCCGGCCTCAAAAATTTCAAGCCCGGGAATATTGCCCATTGAGTGAGAATATTTTGTAATGACAGCTCCGGAAATCTGCGAGCCTAAAATATCACTTGCTGACTTGGCCATTCTCCACGCTGCTTTGCCGATTGACGCGACAATTAAGCGGCCTTTATTGAGTCTTGATTGAAATTCTGAATGCTGCAGGGCCTCTTTTACGGCTGACTCAGGCAAGACGGCTTTTATTGCGTTATTAATTATCTCGTGAATGTCCTGATTTAGATCTCGCATGATTATATTAATTCTCCCGTTCATGAAAAATTTTACAAGCAATAAATAATAAAATCTCCCTGCTGAAATAATAAGCGCTCAACACTCAACAGGGAGAAAATTTATATTTCTAATATCCTAATAAACGCGGCAAAAATGCTGTTAACTCAGGCCAAACGCTTATTGCTACGAGAACTATTACATTACATAAAATATAAGGCGCAGCACCTTTAAATATATCTATAATCGGCATTCTATTAATTTTGTTACAGGCATTGAGGCACATTCCCACCGGCGGAGTTACAAGCCCTATAGCAAGTCCCGTTATCATCATCGCACCGAACTGAAGCGCGGAAATTCCAAAGTGTTCCATGACAGGCAGCATTATCGGAGTGAGTAATAATATAGCCGGGCTCACGTCTATAAATGTCCCGATTATTAATATTAACACGTCGAACATTAAGGCAATTCCTACGCGAGATACGTTCATGCTCATAAAGAAATTTGCTACAATTTCGGGGACTTTCTGAATCGTCAAAATCCATGTAAAAATTTGCGTGAATCCTATAATTAACATGACTGATGATGAAGATATCAGCGTTTTCTTTAAAGCAACCCAGACATCTTTTAATGTAAGCTCGCGATAAAGAAAGAATCCTACTAATAAACTATATAACACAGCAACTCCGGCAGATTCACTCGCTGTGCAGATACCGCCCGAGACGCACAAAACTATGAATACAGGCATTAACAGCGCGGGAATTCCTGCGAACATTGCGCCCCAGAATCTTTTTGACGAGAAGGGAATTTGTTTAGGGTGCCAGCCGTTTTTCACACTGAACCAGAAAACTAATAGAGTTTGCGAGATTCCTATTAAGATTCCCGGAACTGCTCCGGCCATGAATAATGCTCCGATTGAAGCTCCTGAGACCATCGCATAAACTACCATAGGTGTAGACGGCGGAATAATCATTCCCATTGTTGAAGACGCGACAGTTATACCGGCCGACGCGCTTTTAGGGTAGCCCTCTTTCTCCATTGCGGGAATTAATATACTTCCAAGTGCCGAAGTGTCAGCAACTGACGAGCCCGAAATACCCCCGAATATCATAGAGCCCACGACGTTAACTTCTCCGAGTCCTCCGTGTATAGGCCGCAAAATTTCCATACAAAAATCTATAATTCTTTTGGTGATCCCGCCAGTGTTCATTAATTCGCCCGCTAACATGAATAGAGGCATAGCAATCATTAACTCGCTATATACACCGTTCCAGATTCTTTGCGGCATCATCGTTAAAAACATAGGACGCACGGCAGAAAGATACGTGATACATGACGCACCTATTGAGAAAGCAAGAGGGACTCCTATAAATGCAAAAATTATTAAGCCAAGCAATAAGAATACTATTACCATTTAAAAAATTTCTCCTTCCTGTTCGTGTTCTTGAGACGCAAAATATGATAACGGAGCTTTATAATTTCTGTAAATTTTTATGAGTATACACAGCGCGCAAATTACTCCGCAGACCGGCATTATTCCATACATGTAAATCATGGGAACTTCCATTCCCTGACTTATTTGTTTGCCCATTCTCTGAGCATAAAGCCACGAATAATTAATAAATACGCAGTCAACAATTAAGACTATTAAGCCGTTAAATATGCTCATCCAGCGTTTAACAGCAGGGCGGAATTTGTCAGATAAAATTGTTATAGAAACATGCTCATCCTTCAAAACATTTATACCCATTCCCCAGAAAGTAGTAAACGCAAATAATGTTACGTTAAATTCTGATACTGACTTCCAGCTAAGAGAAAAGCAATAACGCGCTATAACCGTGAAGATTACAAGACCAGCAAGCAATCCCATAGCAAGCGCACCGATCCCAATATATAATTTCTCTAAAAAATTTTCATTATCTTTCATGATAAAAAATTTCTCCCTCGTTTAGCAAATTCGCAAATAAAAAGCGAGCCTCAAAAAAAGCCCGCCTCTTTCATTCATAAAATTTTATTTCTTTGCTCCGGCCACTATTGCAAGAATCTCATCAAGTTCGGCCTGTGTGCAAATTCCTTCTTCTAGAACTTGTTTATATACCGGCTGTGCTGCTTCTTTGAAGGCTTGTAACTCTTCAGCTGTCGGCATATAGACTTCTGCACCGCTCTTGATAATAGTCTGTCTTGCTTCTTCTGAATTCTTGTCGATTAATTCGTCGTTGTAGTCGCCCATTTCGTCAGCTGCTTTCATGATTGCCGCTCTGTACTCTTCAGGGAGTGAGTGCCACCACTCTGCATTTACGTAGAAGGGATCCGGGTGGAACTGGTAATTAACGCCTGTAAAATATTTCTGGACCTCATAGAATTTCATTCCGACGACGTTGACCCACGGATTTTCTTGGCCGTCAGCGACTCCGGTCTTGAGTGCCATATACAAATCAGCATAGGGAACTGTTGTTGTAGTTGCGCCCAGTGCTCTAAATGTCATGTCTATAGTCTTCATTCCGTTGGTGCGCATTTTGAGGCCTTGCAAGTCAGCAGGTTTCTTAATAGGGTGCTTATTCGTTGAGAATTGACGGTAACCGCCCGCATCACACAAATTAATAATTACTGTTCCTGTAGTCTTCTCGGCTTCGGCGCAGACTTTTTTAGCAAGATCACTCTTTAACAATGCTGTAACTTCCGCGCGTGTGTTCGTCAAAAATGGAAGTGTGAACATTAAGAGTCTAGGGCTGAAATCGAACTGGCCTCCGCGCATTCCCTGAGCGACTCCCTGTACAACCTGTTCGAGCATTTCTTTTTCTGTTCCGAGCTGACCATTTCCGAAAACTGTTACTTTTACATGGCCGTCCGTTAATTTCTCGACATCTGCTGCAAATTTTTCCATTGAGACATAACGCGGGTTGCCTTCAGGCTGGGCATGTCCGACAATCATCTCATAATCAGCAGCAAAAGCACTCACGCATGATAACACAAGCGCACTTACACAAACTAGAGTTAAAAACTTTCTCATTAAAAAATTTCCTCCCATAAAATAAAATATTAAAAATTTTGGACTTGTAAAAAGTATATCATGTCATCAAATTTTATTAACTCGCAATTTATACGAGTCTATATGCTAGAATATTTCACGCGATATATTTATTCTCGCAAAAAAAAATTTCACGCAATCACAATAAACACAGCAAATTATGAGCTTATATATTTAGAATATTTCACGCGGTATATTTATTCAGGCAAAAAAAAATTTCTCGCAATAATAATAACACACAGCAAATTACGAGCTTATACGCTAGAATATTTCACGCGGTATATTTATTCAGGCAAAAAAAAATTTCTCGCAATAATAATAACACACAGCAAATTACGAGCTTATACGCTAGAATATTTCACGCGGTATATTTATTCAGGC
>JAFSWW010000021.1 GCA_017444345.1 Synergistaceae bacterium
CACCCGCCCACCCCGTCGGCGGCGGAATCAATGCGAAATTATTATGTCGTTACTTACATTTTCGTTTATAATACACGCTAGAATTTATAAATCACAAAGGAGTAAATAATTATGCCGATGCAAATAGGACTTGACGAATTATTAAGTATGCTTGTATCCCGCATGGACGAAATCACTCTAGACAGTGAGAATAACAAGAGCCGCTTTAATATAATGTTCAGGGTATTATACAAGAAGGGGCTTTTTAACGAGAATGACGCAATCGATGCAATCAAAGACGAGAATAAAATTTTGCTTGAACTCGGACTAATTAAAGCAATGCCCGACGAGAATACGATTAAAGCCGCAGCCGAGAATTTAATGCTATGGATTAAGGGAGACGCTAAAGAAATCAAGAAATCACTTGACGAAATGCAGGCACGTTTACAGCAGGCGGAAAAACAGCAATCAAAGAAAATTGACGTAGCACCCGCCGGAGTCTTGAATGAACTTGATAGAGTCTCAGGTCAGAACAAAAAATTAATCCTGTAATAAAACATGCAAAATTTCTGGCAAAACTGGCAAAAAGTAGCAGCTAAAAAATTTGTCGTCGCACTGATAGATTTTATATTGCTTGCTCTAGCTGTATATTTGGGCTATGCGATTCGACTCGGAATCGTTATTCCTGAATATATAGAAGACTGGCAGCGCGTTATGATTTCTCTTCCGTTATTGTGCGTGATAGTCTTTGCTTTATTCGGTCAATACGGCACTATGTGGCAGCACGCAGGCACTGAAGACTATACTAAATTTTTATGGCTCTATATCACGTCTATTCTTGTATTCTTGTTGATTAACAGCTTATTCAAGATCGCTATATTCCCTAGAACTTCATTTGCAATATCATTTTTTGCGGGGTTATTCTTATGCGGCGGGCTTAGATTTTCGTGGCTTATGAGTAAAAATATTCACCCTAAGAATAAACTCGGCGAAAGAAAACGCTTGAAGACTCTCATAATCGGAGCAGGTGAGGAGGGGGCTTTCTTGGCTAGGGACTTAATGCGAAATGACGGCGAATTATTACCAGCGGGATTTATTGACGATGACGAACAGAAGACGGGGCGGCATGTTTCAGGCTTGAATGTACTGGGAAGCACTAAAGATTTAGCAAAAATTGTTGAGAGTGAAAATTTTGAGGTCGTATTAATTGCAATTCCCAGCGCGAACGGCAGCAAAATACGCGAGATTTACGAAAAATTATCAGCTCTGAACGTTCAAATTAGAATATTGCCGAGCTTGAGAGAACTTGCAGGCGGTCAAATTTCAGTATCCAGACTCCGAAAAGTTAAACTTGAAGATTTACTAGGGCGCGAACCTGTTAGAATAAATTTAGAGCCATCAATGAATTATATTCAAAATAAGCGCGTATTAATCACAGGTGCGGGCGGCTCAATAGGCAGCGAAATAGTAAATCAGGTCTTGCAAAATAACCCGGCTGAAATTTTTGCGCTCGGACATGGTGAACAGTCAATTTATTTATTGATGGAGAAATTAGCAAAACTAAATACAAATATTCCCGTTCACCCGGTAATAGCCGATGTTGCCGACGAAATAGCAATAAAATATTTATTCGAGTCAGCAAAACCTGAAGTAATTTTTCACGCCGCAGCACATAAGCACGTCCCATTAATGGAATTCTCACCTAGAGAGGCAATGCGTGTAAATGATTTAGGAACTCGTACACTTGCAAGAATGGCAGGAAAATATAACGCTCAAAGAATGGTAATGATTTCAACGGATAAGGCTGTGAACCCGTCCAGCATTATGGGAGCGACAAAGAGGCTCGCAGAAAAAATTTTAGAGAACGAGCAGAAAAATTATCCTGAGACAAAATATATGGCCGTAAGATTTGGCAATGTCTTAGGGAGCCGCGGGAGTGTCATTCCTAAATTTGAACGTCAAATCGCTGCGGGCGGTCCTGTTACTGTAACAGATCCGGGAATGAAACGATATTTTATGCTGATTCCTGAAGCTGTCAGCCTAGTAATTCAAGCCGGAGCACTGGGACACGGGGGCGAGTTATTTGTGCTTGACATGGGCGAACCTGTTATAATTCGGGAAATGGCCGAGCTGCTTATAAAATTATGCGGTTATGAGCCCTATAAAGATATTAATATAATTTATACTGGCATGAGACCGGGCGAAAAATTGTACGAAGAATTATTTTATGACGAGAACGCAGTTAATTCGACACTGCATCCGAAAATTTTTGTAAGCAAAATCAAAGCAGGCCAAGAAGGTGAAGAGATTAACCCCGAATTAAATACGATTTTAGAGTACGCATTAAGAAATCCCAGCGAGGCTTTAAGATTATTAAAACAATTAGTGCCTGAATATCAACATGTTTAATAATAAAATAAATCCCTCCGGCCTAAATAAATATAAATAAATAAGTCAGAGGGAATAAATTTTTTACTTAACCTGTTATAATTTTGCTGCCCTTGATTAAATAGTCCATTCCTGACCAGACAGTTAAAATCATTGCAACCCACATCACGGCCATTCCGTAGGGAATCTTAAGAATTAACATGATTAACGCTATAATCTGACATACTGTTTTGAGTTTACCGCCTTTTGACGCAGCAATTACTACACCTTCAGCAGCAGCAACGAGTCTTAAGCCTGTTACAACAAATTCACGCGTTATTATTACCATTACGATCCAAGCGGGGACTCTGTCAAGTTCGATTAATGCCAACATAGCAGCAACGACAAGAACTTTATCAGCAAGGGGATCTATAAATTTGCCCAGTGTAGTAACGAGATTATCACGGCGCGCAATATATCCGTCAAAAGTATCTGTCAATGCAGCAATAATAAATACAGTCGCAGCCAAAGCATCTCCCCAGCTTACTTCAGGCAGAAAACTTATAGGCGTGTCAATTCTCAGCGACAAGAATAATAATACAAGCGGCGCAAGAAATACCCGAATAAGGCTCAAAGTATTAGGAACGTTGAAAATTTTAGATTGCAAAATATTTCACCTCTTCAAGAATAATTTATTATTATTTAATGATTATAGCTCAAATTTGCAAGCTCCTGCCATAATTCTTTTTGCTTTGAGTCCAAATGTCTGGGAATATTTATTTTAATTCTCACGTACATATCGCCGTTAGTTCCGTCTCTTTTCGGGAGTCCCTTACCTCTGAGCCTCAATTTTTGCCCGTCTTGAATTCCAGGAGGCATTGTAACTGTTACATTTCCTGTTAAAGTCTCGACTGAAATTTTATTACCGAGTACTGCGTCCCATGTTTCTACTTTGATTTCACGCGTTAAGTCATGGCCGGAGATCTCAAAATTTTTATCGGGCTTTATGTGAATATTGACGTAAATATCTCCGCCGCCTTCATTTTTGCCGGGTAATTTAATCTGCGAGCCTTCAGTTATGCCCTTAGGGAGTCTCACACTCAGAGTGCGGTTGTTAAATTTTAGATTATGAGTTCCGCCCCTGATTATGTCATCAAGTGAAAGCGTTAAATCCGTCTCAATATCGCGCGGCATTGGCTGGTGAAAACGCGATTTGCCCGTGAAGTTCGAGAAAATATCTTGAAAGCCGCCGCCTCCTCCGAATAAAGTATTAAAGAAGTCGCTAAAATCTCCCGCACTGCCCTGATTAAATTCTACGTGCTGCCATCCCGGTGGAGGTGTGAAATCTTGGCCGGCCTGCCAGTTCATTCCGAGTGTGTCATATTTTTGACGTTTGTCGGGATCCTTGAGAACCTCATAAGCCTCGTTAATTTCTTTATATTTATCTTCTGCGCCGGGATCTTTATTTATATCGGGGTGATATTGTTTAGCCAGTTTTCTATATGCTTTGCGAATATCATCGGGCTTAGAGTCCCGCGAAACTCCTAAAATTTTATAGTAATCTTTATATTGCATGGTCAATCACTCCTAAAAAATTTTTATTGACTATTTTTAACTTTTTCACGCGCGAGTCTAACACATGAATAAATTTCACGCAATAACAAGCAAAAATTTATCCCCCGCGCACCCCTGATTCCTCCCACCCGCCCACCCAAGATAATTTTTACCACGCCGCAATAAAAAAGACTCTCCCGCTATCACACGAGAGAGTCATAAACTCACTAATTATATTATCTGCGTCTAAGTGTGAACATTAAAGCAGCTGCAACGAGTCCAAGCCCTAAAGAATTACAGCCGCCGCCGCCGCCGCCTCCTCCTCCTGAAACGGGTATTAATGGATCTGTATCAGTTCCGCCGCCGCTGCCTCCACTTCCGCCGCTTCCTCCGCTGCCTGAAGCATTGCGGGTTATCCACATTGTGCCGTTCAACTGCGAGTCTGCTACTCCATCAGGAAGGACTAATAAATTATTTACGAGTCTTGCATTTCCTGACACATTAGCAAGATAGACAGTTAAATCTATGCGGATTCCATTGCCGTTATCCGTCTTAGTTAAAGCGAGTGCTCCGGCTGAATATGCTTCACTTGCCGTTATATTCGATGAGGGGCAAACGTGCCAAGCCTGAGAGTCTCCCGCAAAATCTATTTGCAAGACTTTGAAAATATCATTTGCAAGAGTCGAGTCTATGTTCTTATCTGCAAAATTATAGCCGAAAATTGTTTGTGATTGAGTGCCGTCAAATGCCCATGAATAAGTAATCGGCAATAATTCGCCCGCGTCAATTCCTGAATACGAGAATTTTACGCCCGGTTTATTGAAAGTCTCATTTGCTGCTGTAGAGACCGTCATATTATAAGTGGACTGTGAACTAAATAATGCGCTCGAGTCAAGAGTATCAATTAAAGCCGGTTCATAGCTCCAATTACTATAAAATGAAGATCTGAATGACGAGCTAGAAAGAGTTGACGTGTTAGCGTTTGCAATTCCTACTGTCATATCATGCTCGTATAAATCGCCCTGATTGAAATTAAGCAAATTATCGATAAATGCGTCAGATAAGTTCATAGAAGTAGCCTGAAAATCTACGATTATTGCTTGAGTATCACTTACAGGCGACCCGTTAGAACCTCCCCTGACTGTTGAGACTGTTATATAAGCAGTTCCCGGCGTTCTCCATGCTGTAACGACTCCGTTGCTGGTGACTCTGACGATATTGCGATTTGAGCTTGACCAAGTAACCGGCTCTTCTCCTGTTCGTGTTCCGGCATAAGCAGAAAGCCCGTTAGTGTAAAGAATTATAGCTGACAAATTAGCAGTCTGTCCGGGAGATTTTAAGGTGTTGGGAATGCCGCTCATTTTCACGCTTGAAATCGTGTAGCTTGTAATTTCGTCATCGCCTCCGTCGGGTCTAGTGCCGTCAAAGAATACCGGGCCGATGTCTAAAGCTACTCCGACATGACGATTATAGCCGCGTTCATCATATTGAGGGAGCAAAATTCGCTGATCATATGGAATTATATTTATTGCCCTGTCTTCCTCGTTAATATCTACTTCAGCTAATGCAACAGTCAATAATCTGTACTCTTCATTATAGCCGATATATGGAGGTATTGAATCGCTGCGGGCATTCTCTGAAAGTGTATTACTTCCATAAAATGTGCTAGTTGTCCATGTTTCATTCTCGCGGTCTGTTTTCTTGCTGTCTCCTGTATTATCGATCCATGATGTATTATTGCCGCCCTCGCCGTAAGTTCCGACTCTATTATAGCCGGTTGAAGCAATTGAGCCTTCTTTGTAAACATCACTGCCTATAGTAGCAGCGTTGCCGACAAATAAATTAGCAATCACTGTAACAGTTGCGCCCGAGCCTACATAAAGCCCGCCGCCTTGATTAGTTGCTATGTTATTGAGAATAAATGCACAGCTCCTAATTGTATTAGTGCCGTATATGGCCAAGCCTCCGCCGTTAGTAGCTGCTTGAGAATCTGTAAATGTACAGTTTTCGACCATTCCGTTAGTGAGTGCTCTCATATAGACAGAACCGCCCTCGCCGCGAACTGATTGATTTGCATTAAATGTACTTTGCCTTATATTAATATTATCAGCTTGGACATAAATTACTCCGCCTGAACCTGATGACGTATAATTCCCTGTCGCCATACTTTGTTCAATAGTAAAATCATTATTGCCGCCTCTTTGGTCGTAATATATTGCTCCGCCGTGTGAGGTTGAATTATTTTCAAGGAAGTAACTTTTCCTGATATTAACTTGTCCTGAAGCCCAGATTGCACCGCCTACACCTTTAGCCGTGTTATTGTAGCAGGTTATATTGACTAAATTTTTATCTGCGTCGCCCGGTAAATACATAGCTCCGCCGTTACTTGTATTACTAGTTGCTGAATTTTCCTCAAAGTATACATTTTGAGCTAATGTAACTTCTCCGCGTGAAAGAATTGCGCCGCCGTGAAGACTTGATTTATTTTTTATGAAACGTGCATAGCTCATCCTAAGAGTCCCGCTGTCCTGTGATACACAAATTGCGCCGCCTCCTGCTGTTGTAGTTGCTGTAGCATTGCTTGTGTTGCTCTCAAAGTCTGAACTCTCTATTATTATATTTCTTCCGCATAAAGCTCCGCCGGCTATAGCGACCTGATTCTTGATGATTGAGTCATATACATCAATCGTTCCTGAATTTGTCGCAGCAAAACCGCCCCCGCCGTTAGTAGCAGTGTTCACAACGTCTATGCTGAGTCCCGAAATTGTTATAGTTCCGCTCTCTGAATAAATTGCGCCGCCGCTTTCAGTTGCAGTATTCGAACTAAAAGTATATGCGCTTGTCGGAGTTATATCGGCACTACTTGACCAGACAGCCCCGCCGTTATTGCTTGCTGAGTTGCTCGTAAATTTTACAGTTGATGAGAAAGTCGGCATTACAGCACTGCCCGATAAAGCAATTGCACCGCCGTTATTTGCCGTGTTGCCGCTGAATTCTGCCGTGCTTGAAAATGTTATAGTTCCGCCTGCATTATAAATAGCTCCGCCGGTTGTTGCTGAAGTTAAGCCGTTTGTTGAGAACACAGCAGCCCCCGTGAAAATAACATTACCGCCTGCAACGTAAAAGACTCCGCCGTTTGCCGCTGCAATATGTTTTGTGAAGGTAGAAGCTCCCGCAAATTCAACTCTGCCGCTGTCAACATAGAATAATCCGCCGTTAGTTACGTTTGTAGTGTCGCCTGTAAATGTTACAGAATAATTGCCGAATGATACAGCACCTCCGTCAACGTAAAAGACTCCGCCGTTTTCTGCAAGATTTCCTCTGAGGGTGGGAGCCGCTGAAAATGTTATATTAGCTCCTGACGCTGCATAGATAGCCCCTCCGTTTGTCGTTGAAGTAGTGCCGTTTGTCTTAAATGTAGGTGCACCAGTAAAAGTAATTTGGCCGGCTGAATAAATAGCTCCCCCGCTCGTTGATGCATTATTGCTTTCAAATGTGCTTGTGCCGCTGAATGTCAGAGTGCCTGCGTTATAGATAGCTCCTCCGTTTACTGCTGTGTTGCTGGTGAATGCTTGACCGTTCGGAAGTGTTACAGTTGCACCTGACGCGATATATAATGCACCGCCGTTAGAAGTTGCCGTGTTGCTGCTGAATTCAGGTGCAGAATTAAATGTTACGTTTGCGTCAGACGCGATATATAGTGCGCCTCCGTTTTCTGCTCTGTTACTAGTGAATTTGTTAGTTCCGTTAAATGTAATCGTGCCTGCAGTAAGAGTAATTCCGCCGCCGGAACTCCCTGTCAACGTCATGCCGCTAAAGATTATCGGGATAACTGAATTATTCACGATAAAATGACGATAGCCCGATGCTGATGTAAAAGCACCTGAAAAAGTGATACTCGTTAATTCATCATATAATGTGATTTCTGTAGGATATTCAGGATCTTCATCTTCGACTGGTTCGTAAATATTTTCATTATTAATCGTTATTGCGCCGTAAGATGTATAACTGGATGTATAACTGCTTGTAAATTTGAATTCAGGATTAGGATCTGGTTCGTATCCTGTTTCCTCAATACCGTTTTTAGCATCATCAAAAGCTGCTGCTAATGTATCATAATCAGTCCCGATATTATATGTAGCTCCATAACTTGGCACTGCTAATAATAATACACACAAAACAAGTAAAATTATTCGCTTCATGATTAAATTTTTCCTTCTTTCTTGAATTTATAAGCAAATAAAATCGCGCTCAAACATAATAAACTAAATCCAGCATTACAACCGCCGCCGCCGCCGCCGCCAGTGGGTATTAACGGGTCTGAATCATCAGGACTCGGAGTCGGTGTTGGAGTCGGAGTCGGTGTAACTTCGGGATTATGATAATAACTTGACGGAGCTATAAATACCTGCATATTCAAATAATTATCCTCGCTGCCGTCCCTCACTGCCATACAGCCACGCGTGTTGTCATATACCATGCTTAATTCAGGCCTGACTCCGTCCCTCGTGCCGTTCATTAAGTACATCACAAAACTTACTGTTATAACGCCCTTGTCATTGTCATTTGTTGCGCGTCCTCGTTCCTCGTCTAAGAAAACTTTTACCTGACTCGAATACACGCCGAGCCTGTCAAGTTCTTCAGTCAAGTTCAAAATATTATTATTCTCGGCCATTAAATAAATGCTCAAATTCTGCGCAAAAGTATATTCAATTTGGCCGCTGTTCCTGTATTCAGTTACTAGATTATTCCACCAGCTTCTATCTTTTATGGCTGTAACTGGTATATTCATAGTAATTAAAACCGGCAATAATGCTTCAGTCGTTGAAGTCCGTAAATTATTCGGGATTGAATGATTAATCGTGAAATATTCTAGTGCTTCACTTGTAGGAATAGTGCGGGATATTGCGCTGTTGTAAAAACTTGATGGAGTCCCTATTTCCTTTGTGCCTCCTGTTACGCTTGCTAACTCGTCATAAAATGTCAGGCTTGAAGGGTTAGGCTCAAAAGCTGCGATTTCTACCTGCCTGAAACTTGCCTCGCTGCCGTACTCATAAGTCTCGCCGATTTTTTTCACGAATAAAGTATCATGATTCAGCACTAAATCCCACATTCCATTACGCATATTGTCATCGATTGCGAAAATTCTAAGCGGCCTGATATTCTGCTCGTTTAAATTATATGATCGCGTATAAACAGTAACTAAACCGGGCGCAGCGTGTGAGGCATCATCAAGAAAGAAATAACGCTCTATATCTGTAGTTCCCTGATAACGCGGCAAATCAAATTTCCATCTCGTCGGGACAAGCCAATTGCTATTAGCGTCCTGAGCTCCATATCTGACGGCTGTATGATTCACTATTTCAGTAGTCAAATGATAATTTACCCGGCCCGTATCAACGTTTAAATCTTCAACGGGAGCTATTACCCAGTTTGAGCTGGTAGTCTCCTTTGAGTTCTGGGCGTTCCATTTGTCATGACGATATGCGACAATATTTCCATTTCCGGCCTTGTCCCTCAAAGTCATTCGCAATTCTAAAGCCTCATCCGTTGCTGTGCCATTAACGACATTTGCAATTACTACAGGTTTATTAATTCCCTGCGAGCTCGTATCTGAAGGATTTTGATGATAGTTAAAAGTCTGTCTCACTGTGTCATAACGATTCAGACTCCCTGATTGACGGCTTATAGTAAAAATATAATTCGACCATTGAGAGTCATAACCGTCGCGGCTCACCGGGCCTGTTGCTGTAACTGCCGCAGTATACGGGGCATTAGTCTCACTTGTCGGAGTTCCTAAATTTATATCTCCTGCAACTGCTTCACGGCGGACTCTGGGTGAATGTATATCCATGCTGAATTCCCCGTAACCGTCGGACAAAACAAGAAATAACGTGCTGAGACTGCGATTTGCGAAAACTGTAGAGTCGGGCTTGCCGTTAATTACATCAACGACTCCAGTATCAGACAAAATCAAATCGCTTGAAATGTCAATAGCTGTGTGATGATCTGCACCGAATGAATCAGTGCCGGTATTAATTACCATCCATTGCCAGCTCTTCCCGCTTGGGCCGTATAAGTCATCAAATCGATAACCGTTAGCATCAGCAAAAGCAGTACCGCTGAAAATCGCAAGAATTATAAACACTCCTGCGAACCTCGAAAAAATTTTAATTTTCACCTGTATAACCTCCTAAAAAATTTATTACCTGAATTTATTATTATTATTAATTATATTATCTATCTTTCTCGCCGAGTCCGCCTTTCTTGACGTTCGGGACGGTGTGTGCGTTCTGTACGTCTTGCGCGTCGCTCTGTCCGTTCTGCCCGGTCCGTCTTATCAGGTTTATCGGCTGATTTATTTTCTCTCTTTTCGGGCTTATTGTCATTCTTGGCCGGTTCTTCCTGATTCAATTCTTCATCAGTGGGAATATATTTTTTCGGCTCTTCCTTCTTGACCGGCTTAAATGGCACAAAATCAAGTCCGGCATTTATGAACGAGATATAATTTAACGGGTTTAAAGCAGCTTCACGGGCAAAACATGAAATTATTTTAGCGGCGTAATCACTATATTTCTTGTCTTCGAGGGCGTGTGCTAATTCGTTCAGAGCTGTTATAGCGAGTGCGTTAGGGCTCGGCAAATTGTTAAAATCTTGAGCAGACTTAAATTTTATGGCAATGTTCGAGTCATTTATCAGTGAGAATCCCCCATGCTTATCGTCCCAGAAATTTTTTATTAGTGAGTCCGCTAAATTCTGCGCATTCTTGAGCCAGTCATTTAATTGTTTCTCACCGGAATTAAATTTTTTAGCGGCCTTGTATAATTCCATTATCCCCCATAAAAAATATATATAGTCGCATGAACTTGCATTTATTCCCGTCTTGCCTGAAATCCACCGCCGAGTCCAAATTCCCGACTTGTCAGCAAAAATTTTCACGCAAAATAAAGCCGTTCTCTCTGCTATGTCCTTCCATTCGGGCTGGTCAAATGCACATGAGGCGCGGCTCAATGCTCCAATTATTAACCCGTTCCAGTCCATTAAAATTTTATCGTCCGTCAGTAATTGCCGCTTGTCCCGTGATTCCAGTAAAATCCGCCTGCACTCTGAAATATTATTAGCTACTTCCGCACCCTTTAAGCCATAACGCCTAGCAAGTTCTGTTACTGTTGAAGCCTCGTATAAAATATTTTGTCCTATTTGAGTCCCCGCCAGTTCGCTCCCGAAATTTCCGCCGGGCAAAACTCCATATGCAGCACAGAATAACCCCGCGAGTCCTTCAGGCAATACCGCTTTTATTTCGTCTTCTGTCCACATGTAATAACGCCCCTCGCCGTCCTTATTGTCTGAACATATTGCGCTCTTGAATCCCTGTGAGTACGAGGCATTATCGCTAAAATATTTTCCTAGACAGAATATAATATCTTCAGCTATTAACCTGTGAAAAGAATTCGCGTTCTGTTCCTGAGCTAACGAGGCAGCTAATAAAATCATGGCTTGATCACATAATAATTTCTCGAAATGAGGGACGTGCCACCTCTCATCAATCGAATAAAGCGAGAATCCCCCGCCTAAATGATCATGAATCCCCCCGCGCCAGATTCTCCGCAAAGTTATATCTACCATTGTGAAAGCGTCCGACTTGTCGCGTTTAGTGGCGTTCTCATCACTGGCCATTCTAAGCAAAAAAATTAATTTGTTTATCTCCGGAAATTTGCCGCCGTGATTAAAATTAAATCCCCCGTAACGAATATCAAAACTTTTCCGCATTTGGTCAAGAGCTTCAAACGCTGTATAACGCCTGACTCTGCCTCCTGACAAAAAATTAAATTTTTCCTGCACTAATTCCCGCAAATCATTCGCCGCACGTTCGCAGTCATCCCGCTGCATGTTCCAAAGCCATTTTATTCGCGGTAAAATTTCAGTCATTCCCGGAACTTGTCCCCGTGTTCGTTTAGGGAGCCATGTCGTGCAGAAAAAAGGCCATCCTTCAGGAGTCATGAAAATATTCAGCGGCCACCCAGCCGAACCGTTTTGAATCCTGCAAATCTCACTGTATAAATTATCTAAATCCGGGCGTTCTTCCTTATCGACTTTCACAGCAATACAAGTATCATTCATAAAGCCTGCTACTTCGGGATCATTGAAAGAGTCGCGCTCCATAATATTGCACCAGTGAGACGAATAATAACCGATTGATAAAAATATGGGCTTGTCTTCACGTTTAGCAGCGTCAAAAGCTTCCGGACTCCATGTGTACCAGCCTATTAAGTTTCTTGCATGTGCTTGTAAATACGGGCTTAATTCATTGCTTAAGTGATTCAGGGGAGATAATTTTTTTGCGGCCTGCTCCTGTAATGCCTGTTCAGCCGGTAAGAATTCCCCGTAAGCAGATAACGGCCCTAGTTCCTGTAATAAACTATTCTTGTATTGCATTTAGTTCACTTAGAGAGTCAATTACTCGCCATGCTCCTAATAAATTAAAATCTTCAGCCGTAAAATTTCCTGTTGTTATTCCCACGCTGCGGACTCCTGAATTCTGCGCAAAAATTATATCAATATCAGCGTCCCCGATATAAATAGCATTATCAGGACTAATATTTAATTCATGTAATAATTTATACATCATTTCGGGATTAGGTTTATATTCTAGCTTCCCATACGGCTCTAATGCTCCTACAATGACATCAAAATATTTCGCGAGTCCTGTTCGCTCTAAAACTCTGCGGGGATATTCGCGATTTGATATTACAGCAAGTTTTATATTTTTAGCGCGCAAATTCGTTAAAGTCTCTATTGTGTCAGGGAAGGGCTTTATTAATTCGCGCTCAAGTTTCACGCTGTAATCACGATATAATTTTATCCATTCAGGCCGGTATTCTCCGAGTAAACCCTCGCAAAACGTGGGAATCGGAGTCGCTATATATTTCATTGTCAAATCGTGATCTACTTCAGGCAGTCCCTCATGACGGGCGACGCTGTTAAAGCCTTCCATAATTGCATAACTTGAGTCTACGATTGTCATATCGTGATCGAATACCATTAATTTAATCATCTGCGTAAACTATTCCCCATATTTCTTAATACTTCATTGCGGCCGAATGAATTTGTAGTGTTTGACGCTCCTGTTCCTGTCCAGTACTGTTTTGCGTGAGTCCCTATATTATTAATCCAGTCGATTCCGAACATGTCAAGAATCATAGTTACACCGAGAAACAGCCAGACAATAACGCCCAGCCATGCAAGAATTCTAAAACTTGCGCTCAATGTCCTGTCAGTTGCTTGTTCAAGCTGCTTGACTTCGTTGTCTATTTCTTTGCGTTCTTCACGGGATAATTCTTTCTCCTGACGCTTTAACGAGAAAATCCGCCAGAGACTCGCACCGCTCCGCGCCCACTGGTACAGACCTAATAAAAATATGCTTACTCCTATAAAGGCAAATAATATCGTCATTAAGTTTTCAGCCCCTTTTGTGATATTATAGCTTTAAAATTTTAGCAGGTGAATAGCTTTATTACGTGATAGAAATTTTTTGCGCGAATAAAAATATATCATGACAGAAATTTTTAACAGGAAGGAGAATTAACGCTTGAAAATATTTATCGCCGGAGTCGGTCCCGGACATGTTGACTATATCACTATAGCAGCACTCAACGCCGCAAAAGATTCAGATTTAATCATAATACCGCGTTCAAACATGAATAATTCAGGAATGGCCGAGCATGTTATCTCGCAGTTAATGCCCGGACGCGAAATAATACCGTTATATTGTCCTATGATTAAAGACGAGGCCAAGCGCGATAAAATAATTCTTGAGCAGCTAGAAAAATTTGCACTTAATGAATCACAAAAAATTTTCTTTCCTGTTATAGGCGACTCTGTATTATATTCAACGGGGGCATATTTTATTAAGTCAATCAAGAAATTATTTACTTGTGAAATAAATTTTATACCGGGCATTTCTGCTCATTCGCTGGCAAGTTCAATAGCTAAGAGATTTCTAGCAATGAAGGACGAAATTTTTTCAGTTATTCCCGGAACTGCTGACTCTGACAAAATAAAATCGGCTCTTGAGACATGCGGCTCCGCAGCAATTTACAAGCCCAGCGCAATAACTGACACTAAATTTTTGCTCGAAATTTCACGAAAATGGGAAGTAATAAGAGTCGATTATGCAGGAATTCCCGAACATGAAAAAATTTTAACGGGCTCTGACGCTTTGAATAATTTAAATAATTACATGTCGATAATTTTACTTTATCGCGAATAATATATAAATAAGGGGAGATTTAACCATGAATGCAATAAAAATTTACACTCGAAGCAAGAATTTAGCGGATCTCTTGAATTCATTTGAGGACTGGGAGAAGGCAGACTGCGAAATTTATTCACTCACTGACAGGCCGGAAATTGACGAGCAGGACCCGGAAATCATAAACGTTTTTATATTGACTCAGATTCCCGAAAAAATTTTAATGAATGCACGTTATATATTATGTTCGTCGAATCCTCAAAAACTTTCAGAAATGGATTTAGCCTCACTTTATGATTTATGGCCGATGCCTTTAACGCCGCAATTAATAAGATTTTATTTCAGGACTTTAACCGAGAGACTCAAGAGTGAACTTGAAGATACTTCTTATCAGGAAAAAATTTTAGAGATGGCAAGACAGGATTATTTAACGGGACTGGCGACTCGCTGGTACTTGAACGAATACGCAACCCAGAACGCAAGCGAGGAATTTATCACGTGTATTTATTTGGATCTCGACCATTTCAAAGAAGTAAATGACCAATACGGACACGCCGCAGGAGATAGGGCACTGGCTGCAACTGCTGAAATGATTCAAAACGAGTTTAAGGCCTTTGCTGCGAGAATGGGCGGAGATGAATTCATGATTTTGTTACTCGGTGAACAAGAAAATATTTACGAACGTGTTAATGCTTTCATGGAAAAATTGCTTGATTATTATGATCATGAGGAATCAGACACAATGAAGGCTCTAACAGTCAGCGCAGGAATTGCCCGGAAAGTGAACGGCGAAAATAAATCAATCGAACAATTAATACATGAGGCAGATTTGGCACTATATCAGGCTAAAAAAAACGGCAGAAATCAGGCACAAATTTATTCAAGCGACTTAGAGAATTAATAAAAAAATTATTTGTGATATAATCTCGCGTTTGAGGTGAAAGACATAACATGATTTTATTGTTGAAGACGGCTTTTGCCCTTTTCGCGGGATTAATGATGACAAGGGCATTCAAAATTTTAGGCGGTAACAAATTTCCTGATGTTACGGCCTTTTTGTTGGCTGGCGTGTTGGTCGGGCCATATTTAATGGGAAGATTTAATTTAGGATTCACGAATTCGCTCGAACTTGAGTCAGTTACTATGCTTTCAAATTTAGCACTGGGCTTTATAGCGTTTGATATAGGCTCGGAATTTAGACTCACTAAAATAAAAGAATTCGGCTCAAAGGCTATATTTATCGGAATCTCGCAGGCAATTATTACGACAATTTTTGTAGATTTGGCGTTAATTCTGATTCCTGATTTGCCAAGGGACGCGGCTATTATTCTAGGAGCTATAGCGAGTGCAACTGCTCCGGCTGCCACTTTAATGGTAGTGAGACAATTTAAAGCACATGGGCCGGTTACTGATTTACTTCTGCCGATTGTTGCAATAGATGACGCTGCGGGACTGGTAATTTTTGCGGTCTCAATGGGTGCTGCGGTCGCTCTCAAGGGAGGGGCAGTTAACGCGGCTTCTCTAGTTATTGAGCCATTGACGGAAATTATAGGCTCGCTTTCACTCGGTGCAGTAATGGGAGTGATTTTAACGTGGCTAGAAAAATTATTTTTCTCGAACACTAATAGATTATCTATGACAATAGCATTTATCTTGATGACTATCGCGCTTTCTTCAAGATTTAATTTATCGGCCCTGCTTGTATGCATGACTTTGGGAACAATTTTTTGCAACTTGAGCGAGTATTCAGCGGACATAATGACACGTTCTGAAAAATGGTGCGCTCCCCTGTATGCCGTATTCTTTGTGTTGAGCGGTGCAAGACTTGATTTAAGCGTGTTTCAATATAAATTTGTAATTATTACTGGAATCGTATATATATTAATGCGCTGTGCTGGGAAGTATTGCGGGGCGTTGTTATCGAGTTCGTTAATGAGATGCAGCTCCGACGTAAAAAAATATTTAGGCATTACACTATTTCCGCAGGCCGGAGTCGCTCTAGGAATGGTAATAAGTGCGCAGGCTTTAGGCAGTGAAACGGGGGGACTCGTGAGAAATATAATATTATTCAGCGTCTTAATTTATGAGCTTATTGGCCCGACATTGACTCGAATTGCTTTGACTAAAGCCGGAGAAATAGGCGAGAAATTACCGGAATTAGAGACACGAGAGAGATTCAAGAAATAAATTTATTCACATAGCAAGTTCTGAATTTTGCGGGGCTTGCTAAATTTTTATGATTCATGATTTCATAATGTGAAGATAACAATAAAACCCGCTTTTCACGAGCGGGCTATTTTTTGCGTGAGAGCCGATTTTCGACACAGAATAAAGCCCGTAAACCTTTCTGCTATAGTGAATTAAAAAATAATTACAAATTTTTACGGTTTTTTGTACGGTTAACTACGAGTTTATTTTCTCATAAAAATTTAATCTCATAGTTATCAATGTAAACTATACAATCACTCAATTTCTAATCTCCTTTAATGTTAGATTTGCTATTTATCTGCACGGCCGCTGTGCCATGTTATCACTTTGAAACTTAACGTATTAACAAGGAACGTCATATCAATGTCCTTAAAATAGAACATCTGCAAGATTCCCGGATTTCCATTAGAAGGATTGTATTGTTCATAATTTCCGAAACGTTTTCTCATTGCTTCAGGTTTCCACCTTAATATCGATATTGGTGTTATCCTAAATAAAATGGACAGCAAAATAAGAAATTTAGAAAAGGGACATAAAATATGGGAAATCGTTCAGCAAAATATAGTGATGACTTCAAAAAGAGTCTCGTTAGTTATGTACGAAAACAGCAAATCGCAGTCTCAATTAGCTCGATAATATGGGGTCTCTTTAAGTGCCTTATTCAGATGGATTAAGCTTTTTTCTGAAGTTAAGCTTGACGATGAAACAATTATTATTGCCAAACAAATAAGAGAACTTCAAAAACGTAACTCTGCACTTGAGGAGGAGAATATAATATTAAAAAAATATTCACGCCACACTCAAGCAACGTTTAAACGCTGTTTATAAACTCCGGTGTGAAC
>JAFSWW010000022.1 GCA_017444345.1 Synergistaceae bacterium
ACGGGACTAATTATATATAATGAAGTAATAGGACTTGCAAATTTAGCGGGAATTGTATTAGTTCTTGCGTCGATTATTATAATAGTGAGATTGCGATAAAATATTTTATTGCTTTATATAGTGAGCTGCGAATAAGAGAGGCCGTAAAAGTTTTATGAAAGATTTGCGGGCGTGAAGTGTGAAAAATTTTAGTAAATGCCGAGTGATTATATAATAGGCTTATAATTTCGTGAATAATTATATAATAGTAAGTGAGATTAAATTTAAAATTTTATAGATTCAGGTGGTTAATTAACATGTCAAAAATTGCAGTATCTGTATTTAACCGTAAAGGCGGGGTCGGGAAGTCAACACTTTCGATAATACTCGCTGAAATTGCCCTAGTCAGACATAATAAAGTCTTGGCCGTTGATCTTGATCCGTCGCACAATTTCACGGACGCGCTTAATTTCATGAAAAAATTTTTCCACGATGATTTGCGGATTAAATCAAATCTTGAAGACTCAGACGCAGAAGCTCCGGAAGATTGGATCGTTATAGATTGCCCGCCCAGACTCGGCGAAGAGTCAGATCTTGCTATGAAATTTTCTGATATTATGGTAATACCAGTAAGACCGGACTTTTTCTCGCTGTCAAATTTGGCCGTAACTTATTCAAACGCGGCGAAAATCGGCAAAGGACGCGCACAATTACCACTTGTTAAAATCGGTTATGACGACTCAGCAATGGCAAAAATCGCGAATCAAATTATACAGGAAGCAAATTATTCTGTTGCTGCAGATATAGGCCTTCACAAAAAAATTCCGTATAATATAACGCTGGGTCATATCTGGTCAACTGGAATGTCGGCATTAGCAAGAAAGCCATACGAGAAATTATTTGAGAAAGTCGAACTTGCAGGCGAAAAATTAAGCAGCGGCGCAAAAGACTCAGAAATCGACGACGTATGGAGAAAGGAGGCCGAGTCTAAATAATGAGAATGTTTAATAGAGGCATTGAGAATATAAAATTTCTCATGGAGAAACACGATGCAGAATGGCGGCGGGAACAGGGCGAAGACGTAGAACTCCCGAAAATTGAAGACTTCAGGACACCCGTTATTCATAAGCCTAAAGCTAAATCTAAATCAGAAAGCAGCCTCGATGAAAATAGATTCTTAAGCAGGAAAAAGAAATCCCCTAAAGTCGAGTCCGTTCAAGTTCTACCCGGTGCCGAACATCATTCATGGCTCTATAATGAAGTTATGAAGGCAATCAACGACGCTGCGGCCAAGAATAAGAATTCAAGAATTATAGCTATATTCGTCCCGGTCTTGCAAAATAGCAAAGAATTTGAAGATTTGCCCGTTGATGAGGCTGTTACGATTTCAAGCGAGCCGACTCCCGAATCACAAGAATCACAAGAAAATTTACCCGATAATATTATTTCAGGAATTCCCGACGAAATTTTACCGCCTGAAGTCTTAGAAATTGCGCAGAAAATGACAGAGCCGACTCACGAACTTGAAAGCGGGCAAGCACCCGAAGAATTACCGGAAATTGAGTCATTAAGTCAAGTTGAAGAGATTTCACAGGACGAGCCGGAATTACACGAGCCTGATAATTTAGTCTTTGAAGAGATCTCCGCAGAAGAGCCGGCCGAGTCAGTGTCAGAACCTGAATTAATAGCTCCTGTTGAAGTTGAAAATTTACAGGAAATTCCAACGGAACTAGAATCAGACTCAGAATCAGACTCCGAGCAAGCACCCGCCGAAGAAGTAATTATACTTGAGGAGCCTTCACAAAACGAGTCAGAATCAGGCTCAGAATCAGAATCAGACGAACTTGAGCCGATTGCTATTCTTGATATTGACAAGGACGACTCGGACAATTTACCGGAAATTAAGCCGCTTGATGATCTTGACGAACTAGAAGACTCAATCACTGAAGAGCCGGAGTTAATTTTGCCCGCTGATGATGTAATAGAAATTGAAAGCAGCCCCGCACCCAGTGAGTCAAGTGAGACAACAGAGTCAGAATCGCCCGAAATTGCCGAACTTCAAGAAGTAGAACTAAAAGCACCGGACTTAGAAGGCGACGAGATTGCGATTTTGTTAGAGCCTGAAGAACACGACGAGTCCGGCGAGAAAATAAAAGAGTAACACGCAAAAATTTCACTCCGGGAATAATCACGAACTCCCGGAGATTTTATTTATTATAATTCAGCCAGCAGCCATAAGAATCCGAATCCTTCAAGCCTTATTTGTCCAGTTCCGTAATTCTTGAAAGACTCGCCCGTTATCATGTTATGATATTTGAAGATTCCGCCTAAATTTTCACTTGTTGAAATAATCTGAGTCTCGCCGCTGAAATTAAAGAAAGCTAACATTTTTTCCTTCTTAGTCTTCTCACCGTAATAGCGGCCTATTCCTAAAACATGATCATTATTAGTCTCGATAAGCCATGTATCAGCCGCATTCAAGAATACTGAAAGAGTATCACGCAGGCCCATTAAAGTTTTTATCCCGTTGAAAATTTGCCCTTCAGGTGTGCTCATGTCGTCGCGTTTTCCAGCATTTGACCATATGAACGCCCCCCGGTGAATATAACGGCTGTCTTCTGATTTTTTCGGGTCGTCGTGATATGTGTAGTCGTTAAGCTGTCCTATTTCGTCGCCGCTGTATAAAACCGGAATCCCGCTTTGTGTGAATAAGAAAGCATGAAGCATTAAATCAAGTTTTATAGCCATGTCCTTATTTGCTGATTCGAGTCCGCAAAGTGAAGCAGTTGTACCGCACATTCTAGCGTCGCCAAGTTCGGGAGCATCGTTATAAGTTTCGCCTCTTGACGGTGAATTCTTGAAATCGCCCTTAAAATAATCATTCAAAAATTTTTTATGGGCAACTTCATCAATTCCGAATTTACGCAAGAAATCATAATCTAGTCCCCAGCCTATATCATCATGACAGCGCAGATAATTCAAGAATACATATTCTTTAGGGAGTGCAAAGACGCTCGCTAATTGATGTTTCATGAGGCGTGTATCTTTTGTAGCGACTGTGTGCCATGTCGTAGCCATTGTAGTAACGTTATAAAGCATATTACACTCCGGTTTCTCTACAGTTCCGAAATATGGGACAACTTTTGAAGGCTCCATAACTACTTCACCGAGTAAAAGAGTCCCCGGGCAAACTATTTCGGCGGCCATTCTCATAATTCTTACTAGAGTATGAACCTGCGGGAGATTCCTGCAATTTGTACCCAGAGTCTTCCAGATATAAGGCACAGCGTCGAGTCTTATAATATCAACGCCCTGATTGCATAAAAATAGCATGTTCTCTGTCATGTCATTAAACACGACCGGATTGCGGTAATTTAGATCCCATTGATAGGGATAAAAAGTTGTCATTACGACCTTGCCCGCCTCTTGACAATAAGTGAAATTTCCGGGTGCTGTTGTAGGGAAGACTTCAGGCAAATTTTTCTCGAATTGATTCGGGATCTCCCAGTTGTCAAAGAAAAAATAACGGTCTTGATATTCCTTCTCGCCCTGTCTTGCACGTTTAGCCCATTCGTGGTCTTCGCTCGTGTGATTCATTACGAAATCTAAGCAGACACTAATACCCAGTGAATGACATTTTGCGGCCAAGTCTGCCAAATCCTGAATCGTTCCTAAATCGGGGCGTACTTTTCTGAAATTTGACACCGCATAACCGCCGTCGCTGCGTCCCTCAGGGCTGTCTAATAACGGCATTAAGTGCAAATAAGTTACTCCGCATTCTTGAATATAATCAATGTGAGATTTAACGCCCTGTAAAGTTTTGCCGAAACATTCAGAGTACATCATCATGCCGAGAATATCATTATTTGCGTACCAGTTCGGTATTATCTCGCGCGCGTCGTCTAATTCTTTGAGCTGGTCATTACGTTCGAGCCAGCATTTACGGAGCATTGAACAGAAATAATCAAATGCTTGTTTGTCGCTGCCGTAGAGTTCATAATAAAGCCATTTAAGCTCGTCATAATATTTCGCGAGCCTTGTTTCAAATGAGTTATTGCTCATGATTATATATTCTCCTGATTTATATATTTATTGCGTCAAGTATAGCAAAAAAGTGTAAAAAAAAACTCCCGACTTTATAACGAGTCAGGAGCAAAATTTTATATTTATTCAAGAAAATTATTATCTCTTGAGATTTACGACTTCTTCAAGAATTTGATCACTGGTAGTAATAACTCGTGTGTTTGCTTGGAATCCTCTTTGTGCGATTATCAAGTGCGTGAACTCTTCTGTTAAGTCGACATTTGACATTTCCAGAGTCTGCGAAATTATTGTACCTTTTCCGTTTACTTGAGCGGGGTCAATATTTGCCGAGCCTGAGTTCGCAGTCTCGCGGAACATAGTATCGCCGATTTTCTCAAGTCCCTGCTCATTTGCGAAAGTTGCAATTGCGACTCTATATAATGGAATGTTCTTCCCGTTTGAATATGCGCCTGTTATAGTTCCGTCCTGACCGATTGAGAAATTTTCAAGAACTCCCATAGGATAACCGTCTTGATAAACGGCCTTTGTCGTAGTCTCTGAAGCAAATTGAGTTACTCCGTTAAGAACATCGCCCGCGTTTTTGCCGATTCCTCCCCCGAAATTAAGCAAAACCGTGCTGTTTTCTGAGCCGTCCATACTGAATGGGACATCAATTTCCATGTAAACATTTGCGCCGTCTGATACTGAATGCCTTGTGCCGTCGCTGCTGACTACGTTATTAATAGTTCCGTCGCCGTTAAATTCGATTTCGCCGCAATTAGGATCAGGGATTCCGACGTTATATTCAATAGTTGCGTCATCAGTTACAAGGAATGCTTCCCAACGCCAGCGATTCTCGGTCAATTTCTTGAAGTTTACTTCTAAAGTGTGTTGATTGCCTAAATCGTCATAAATTGTAGTTTTCGTTGAGTGATGACCGCCGATATTTATTTGTGCTAAGTCCTGATAACTGCCGCTGGGATCTGTTAGATTCTTGTCCTGCCGAATCTGTAAATACTGCCCGTTATCTGACGCGGAAATTATGAAGTTATCGGCTGTTACGTTCTCTGGGAATGTGCCTTCAACGGGATTTACTGATGCAAATGTACCGTCCGGATTAAAATATACTTGCGCGGTCATTTGTCCCATTGATGTGCCATTAGGAAACCACATTGTTAGAGTCGCGCCTGTTTCTGCTAACTCAGACTGCGAGCCGCTCGGTATAACTGCCTCGTTAAATTCCGCTAAAACTTTTGTATAAGTATAGGGACTTGTTGACGTGTCAACGATTGAGAAAGACGTATAATTCATATCCATTTTTAAATTATTCTGGAATACGTTTTCATCCGCTGAATTTCTTAACATAAGAAGTCCCGTGCTGTCGTCATAATTTATAGTTAAGTCTCTTTCGTTAGGAGCAGTGCCTATTGTTACAGTTCCACTTTGAGGAGTCAAAATCGGGGTGCCGTCGTCATTGATTCCAGTCATATCAAATGCAATTGTAGCAGGAGTAACGCCGTCAGTGATTGTTATTGTTAAATAATTTTGGCCGTTCGCTGATGTTAAATCAGTCTGAAAACTTAATTCGCACTCAATATCATCAATAACGACTTTTGCCGTGCCTGAAGTGTTACCAGCCGATAAACCTGCGTTTGTGTTAAATGGCAGATCGGGGAATCCATATGGCAAATAGGGCTTTGACCTGCTGTCCAAATTACACTGGAATCTGACTTCACTTGTTGCCTTAGGATCTATTTTTTTGCCGAGCTGTATATTAACATTGCTTAAGTCGCTGGCTCTCACGTATTGAGTCGGGTCAAGGGGGTCTTCTGTGATCTCATAGCCCTGTAAATAATTTCCTGTACCTGCCTGAACTAAATCGCTGTTTGCGTCTAAGACAGTTGCGCCCGATCTGCTGTAATAATTTTGAGTCCCGCTCCTGTACACAAAAAAGCCTCTGCCCTGAATCATCATATCTGAAGGATTCCCAGTGTAAGAGGCCGAGCCTTGAGTGTGAATTGTCTCAATTGCTGAAACGCTGACTCCGAGTCCGACTTGTGCCGGGTTGACTCCTCCGCGTGTATCGCCTGCACCTGACGCGTATTTTTGAGACTGATACATCATGTCGGCAAAAATTGTAAAATCTTTCTTGAATCCTGTAGTGTTTGCGTTTGCTATATTATTTCCGGTAACGTCGAGCATGGTCTGATGAGCGCGAACACCCGTTACAGCTGTAAATAAAGATCTTAACATGTTAAATTCTCCTTCTAGTTATAAATTTTATAAATTGGCGTGCGTCCTTCATGCCGTATCTCGCCGTTCTCGTCCATGAGAGCGGAAAAAATTTTTTAGCTTATATCTGAAATTCCCTCAACTTTTTCAAGAGCTACTTCGCCTTCTGTAGTGTCAAGAATCGTCTTGCCATTATCAAACCATACAGCATTAACGAGCGCGGCTATTTGTTTACCGTCGTCATTTGTGAAAGCTATAGCCTTCCCGACATAATTTGCTGCTGAGAATTTATTAACTTCTGCTATAGAATTCAGAGTACTATTCATGTTCTGCATTTGTTCGAGGCTTGAGAATGTCGCCATTTGTGAAATAAATTCCCTGTCTTCCATAGGATTCAGCGGATCTTGATTTGATAACTCGGCGATTAACAATTTCAAGAAAGCGTCTTTGCCTAAATCATTTGTCGCAGTTGTTGCGGCATTTGTTGAACTCGTGGAACTCGCTGCCGTCTTCTTTGTAGTGTCAGTTGCTGCTATATTTGCCAAATTTGTATAATTATTAACGTCTGTTACAGCCATTTTTATTTTCTCCCCCGTAAAAATTTTTATGCAACCCAGTAAAGCAAGCCGTCTTCAAGATCGATTCTAAATTCTTCAGTCTCTAAATCTGAATCGTCTTCAGCCCCGTTAAATGAGTTATAGTAGGGATTATTATTTTGATTCCGGCCTGGTCCCTGTTGATTATCCTGCTGAACGTCGACTGTGAAATTTGCAACTTGAACGCCCTGCTCTGATAAATTCATACGAAGCTGATTTATTTGGCCTTGCACTAATTGTCGGATTTGTTCGCTTGAGACTTTAATAGAAGCCTCGACTCCTGACGAACTAGAAGTTAATTCTACACTGATTCGGCCAAGTGCGGGAGGGTCAATCACGATATTTGCTTTCTGGACTCCGTCGGCACGAATGAATCTGACTACATTAATGACTCCATCGCGTAAATTTGCACTCGGTGTGAATTCAAGATTAGCGCGTAAATTTAAGGGAGCGGGCGAATTTTGCGAGACAGTGCGGCGGCTCGTTAAGACTCCTTCAAAAAATGCCTGAAAATTTGAATGCGACTCGACTCGATTATTATTATTTGCGCGTTCAGATTGATTATTTGATTGAGTATTTTGCGAGATTTTGCGGGAGTCATTTATTGCGCGTGAGTTGCTGCGTGAACTCGTGAAATTATTATTATTCCCGTTAAAATTTTGCTGATTCGAGTCTTGATTATTATTAGCTTGATTATTATTAGATTCTGGCTCTGACTCTGGCTCGTTATTGATTTCGCGCGTTAATTCTTCAAAACTTTTTACCGGCCTTATATTGTTATCTGCGTCTAACTTGGCCGGGGAGTCTGATTCTCCCTGCGAGTTTTTATGCGGTGTAATGTGAATTATATTTTTTGCAGGCTCGTTATTTGCGGACGAGTCTATATTAATTTCCTGAATATTAACAGAATTCGGCATGACGGCGAAATTATTTATATTTGCTTGAATATTTTCGGGCGTATCATGTTTTGACTCTGACTCTGACTCGGACTCTGAGTCTGATTCAGATTTTGACTCGGAGTCGTTTATTTCAGGATTTAATACGGGCTTGAATTCCTGAAATTTGCCGGGAAGATTTATATTTTCGCTCAAGACATTAAATAATTTTTGCGCCTGAACATCAATATTTTGCCGGGTATTCACTATAAATTCATTAACTGCCTGTAAAATTTCCTGCTGCTTCTCTTCAGGGAGTGAATTTATTTGAGATTTTATATTCTCGTCGTTCAAGATCTGCGCTATAAACTTTTCAGGATTCGTGCTGATTTCGGGTAAATTTGACTCGTGTTTCATATCAGCGAGAATATTTATAATTGACTCTGGGAATGAGTCATTATTCTTGAATAAAAAATTTTGCGGCGTAACTTGCTGTGCGTTCGTGATTTGCGCGTTTATATTTCTTGCGTCATTATTATTTATATTTGCTTGAATAAATTCGGGCGTGTGATGCTGGGATTCGCTTTCAGATTCCGGCTTTGACTCAAAATTTGCCTCAGAGTCGTTTACTTCAGGATTTAATACGGGCTTGAATTCCTGAAATTTGCCGGTGAGATTTATATTTTCGCTCAAGACATTAAATAATTTTTGCGAGTCAATATTTTCTTGATTCGAGTTTATGAATTCATTAACTGCCTGTAAAATTTCCTGCTGCTTCTCTTCAGGGAGTGAATTTATTTGAGATTTTATATTATCATCATTCAAGATCTGCGCTATAAAATTTTCCGGTTTCGTGCTGATTTCGGGCAAATTTGACTCGTGTTTCATATCAGCGAGAATATTTATAATTGACTCTGGGAATGAGTCATTATTCTTGAATGAAAAATTTTGCGGCATAACTTGCTGTGAGTTCATAATTTCCGAGTCTATATTTATTAATTCATTCTTAATAGTTAGCCCGTTAATTAAGCTCTCAAAGAGTCCCGGCTGTGCCTGCGATTCCTGAACGTGATTATTATTTAATTGAGCTTGATTATTATTTGCTTGAGTCTGAATAAGTGTAAAAATTTCTGTTGACATAATAATAAAAGCCTCCTTTATTTATTTCTAGCGCGGGACATTAATTCGGTGAGTCTAGCTGCTTTAGTAGGCTTGATTTTGCCCATAATCGAGGCTCTTGCGTCATTCGGCAATTTCATGAGTAATTCAACGGCTAAATTATCGCGTAATTGTTCGACTATTGCGGCGGCGTTACGTGCTGACATGTCCTGATAAGTGCGTGCGATTTGATTCATTAATTCCTGCTCGCTCTCAGTAGGTGAGTCATTGTTTGACTCGTTTTCTTGCTGTTGTTCCCGTAATCTGCGCTGCATTCTTGAGACATCGCGTGACAATTCCAATAATTGAGTCTCCCTTGTGTCATAAATTGCCAGTCTTGAGAGATCCCCGCTTTCTAGTTCGCGTTCTCTTGCGTCGAGTCTTCTCTGCCATTGTTCGAGCTCAACTGCCCGGCGTTCTCCTACACTGAGCGCGTAAAATTCGGGAACGTCAAAGAATTCCGATAATTGTTTGCCGACATATGGAACTTTAGGAATTACTTCCCAGAATAAAGGCCGGCCGTCCCATATTCCGCTTAGGTGCATTCCTACAGCAGTTCCGAGTCCCAGCAGTAAAAGCCAGAAAAACATCGTTAATTTTCCGAGCTTCTTTTTTTTCTTTTTGCGCTTAATAATAGGCTCTGATACTGGTGCTGCGTCTTGAGTTTGCTGCGGTCTCTCGTCTGCCATTGTTTAACCTGCCTCCCTTAGTCTGCGGTAAATTGCCATTATATTTTTTACGTAACGTTTTGACACGTCGGGAATATTTCCTGAATCTACTCGTGCCGGGCCTGCGTTGTAAGCTGCTAAAGCCTTCTCAATGTCGCCTCTATATTTATCGGTCAAATCAGAAATATATCTGACTCCGCCTTCAATATTCTGCACGGGATCAAAGGGGTCATTAACTCCTAACATTGCTGCAGTCCGGGGCATTAACTGCATGAGACCTTGCGCGCCCTTGTTTGATACTGCTTTAGTGTCCCAGCCCGACTCGACCTGAATCATAGCGCGAATTAATTCGGAATCAATATTATATTTTTCTGCGCAGGAATCTATTACACTTTTCAGGGCGTTATAGTCAGTTTTGCCTGAAATATTATGATTTGTGCCTATTCTGTTCACGTCATTTAACACGTCAATAAAGCGGCTTCTTGTCGGGTTATTATTTTCTTGATTCTGGACTCTGAAAAGTTCGGGCGAAATTTTTTGATGGATTTCATCTATTCGGCTTAGTACCCGCGTTATATTCGTCAAATTCGGGCCGATCATGTATTAAAACACTCCTTTATGTGAAAATTGTATAGATGCTACGTCGTCGAGTTCGTTTTGTTCGAGATTTAATTGTTCCTGAAAATCAGCCTGCTTTAAGTGATCTATATATGTCTCCATTATTCTTACGTCTTTATGCTTCTCTACGAGTCTTGCTTCAGTGCCTGCTATTCTCATTCTAACATCAGCGAGCGAGTCATTACCCTTTATAATATCCGTATTGATTGCGTCTATGAATTGCCGTTGAAACCATAAATCATTAGCTGATAGAGTTTTGCTGCCTGCTGTGCTGAAGTCAAGAATTGCCTGCGTTTTCTCGGTCTCTAACTGGGCTAAATGATTCATTACTGATTGTTCCTCGCTGCGTTCGGCGGCTAAAATTGTCTGCTCATTGCGGCGGCTGTCTTCTCTGAGTCGTAAAATTCTATTAAATGTAGCTATTCTTTGATTCATGATTTACTCTCCGTGTTAAATTAATGAGTCAATATCGCGCTTTTCATGAATAACATTAATAACGTCAACTATTTTTTCATCGTCATAAACTGTAAAAACTATATTATAAGAGTCAACAGGGAGATAACGAATTTCTCTATTAAATGCGTCTTTCTTGCGGACTCTATAAATTTTAAGAGATACAGAAAGTTTATCAATAGCTGATAATAAGCGCTTCCTTTGTCTTAAAGCAGCCTCAAAATTATTTGACGAATCAAAAATATATTGCTGAATTTGGAGAACATCATCAAATGCACTTGGCAAAACATTAACGCGATATGATTGCATTCCACTCTTCCTCCCACATTTTTTTTGCTTCCTCAAGTGAATAAAACCTCCCAGCTTTGTGATCCTCATCAGCTTGCTTTAACATCGCGTCAAAATCTTCGTCCGTAAGATCCTCAAGACAACGAATGCCGTATTTCTTTAATAATTCCGGGTCATCTTCGGGCAATTTCTCATCTTTTACGGGGACGCTTAATTTAAAGGGGATTTCTTTATGCAATATAACTTGTCTTGTGAATAAATCTACAGCTTGTGAATATGACAAGCCCATTTTGTTAAAAATATATTCGCCCTGTTCGTAAATTTCAGGCTCTAACTCTACTACATATGAATTTGTTTTCTTTTCTGCAGCTGCTGTACTCATTAAAAAATTTCTCCCTTCTCATAAAATATATAAATCTATAAATATTAACTTGCTGCTTTCTCCGTTTGAGTCTGACTCTGAGTCTGATTCTGTGCTGTAGGATATGGAGCTAGACCCAGCAATCTTTTATCAGTATCGTCAAAAGTTGTCTTATCTTCGACTCGCTGGGATAAAAATTTTCTGACATTTTCCATGTTAGCAAGTGCCCAGTCAACCCGCATATTAGTGCCTGACTTATACGCGCCTATGTTAATTAAATCTTCTGACTCCGCATAAGTAGCTAATAAATCCCTGACTCTTGCTGCTGAGTCCAAATGCTCACGAGATACTAAAGCAGGCATAACACGACTCACGCTGTCTAATACACTTACTGCGGGATAAAAATTTCTTGCTGCAATCTTTCTCGATAAAACAATATGACCGTCAAGAATTCCCCGGACTGTATCCGCGACGGGTTCGTTCATATCATCGCCGTCAACTAAGACCGTATAAATTCCCGTAATGCTCCCGACTTCACCAGCTCCGGCACGTTCTAACAATCTCGGCAGCATCTCAAAAACTGAAGGAGTATAGCCCCTTGTCGCAGGAGGTTCGCCTATTGCCAGCCCTATTTCACGTTGAGCGCGGGCGACTCTTGTAACTGTGTCCATCATTAATAATACGTCCTTGCCCTGATCCCTGAAATATTCAGCTATGGCCGTAGCTGTCATTGCAGATTTGAGCCTAATTAATGCAGGCTGATCCGACGTAGCAATAACTAGTACAGAACGTTTTAAACCTTCAGGCCCTAAATCGCGCTCTATGAATTCCCGGACTTCGCGGCCACGTTCACCGACTAAAGAAATCACGTTTACATCTGCTGTAGTATATCGCGCCATCATACCGAGTAAAGTACTCTTGCCGACACCTGAGCCCGCAAAAATTCCGATTCGCTGGCCCTTCCCTAGTGTGAGCATTCCATCAACGACTCTGACTCCGACTGAAAGGGGAGTATCTACCATTTTGCGCCTTAATGGATGAGGCGGAGTCGCATATAACGGGTAAAAATCGCTCGCAGCAACCGGGCCTTTATCGTCAATTGGATTGCCTAATCCGTCAAGAACACGGCCGAGCAAAGCATCACCGACGGGAACTTCAAGAGGTCTATTTGTCGAGACAACATCACAACCGGGGCCGACTTCCTGCAAAGCTCCCAGCGGCATTAATAACACTCTATCTTCACGGAATCCGACAACTTCAGCGTCTAACTCGTGAGAACCGTCGCGAAAACAAATTTTGCATAAATCCCCGACTCTCACGTCAGGGCCTTGTGATTCTGCTACGAGTCCGACAACTTGAACTATACGGCCGTTAATTTTTATCAGCTGCTTCTGTAATAAATCAACGCTGAATAACTGAAATAAATTTACATCGTCTAAAGTTTTCATGCTTTAATCTTCTTTCGCTGCCTGTTGAAATACTTCATCAACGACTGACTCGACCTGACTCATTTGAGTCTTCCAGCGGGCATCATAGACTCCCAGACTCGTCTCTATTAAGCACGAACCTTTTTCAACGCTGGGATCTGCTTTAATCTCTAAACGCTTGACTCCCCGTAATGCCTCCTGAAATTTTGAGTCTATATTGCTTTCTACGTGCTTTAAATCATCGGGCGATACGTAAATCAAAACTTGATTCTTGTCGCTCAAACGGGTTAATAATTCAGTCAAGACTGAGTCAATAGTGTCCGGGTTTAATTCGACTTGACGCTGTAACATTCTGCGTAACATTTCAGTCCAGACTCTTATTAATTTAGGCTGATTTAATTTCACGAGTTCCGAAAAATTTTCATTTAATTTCTGCCCTAAATTCTCAATTACTCCGGCCAAGTCAGAAAACTTTTTCAAATATTCCTGTTCGACTTCCTGACGAGCTTGCGAGAGTCCCTCGTTATAGCCTTTGTTATAGCCTTCCTGCTGTGCTTTCTCTCGTGCCTGATCTGCTATTCTTTTAGCGTTAGAGTTTGCTTCAGATTCTAGAGTCCTGCGCCGTGATTCATATTCGGATTTAATGCCGCCTATTTCGCTTTCGAGTCTTGCTTTAGCTTCTGACAGTTGAGAATTAGCTAATTCTGCAGTGCTTAAACTGTTAGTAAGTGCCTTAATCTGTGCTGCGAGTTCGTCTAATTCATGGGCATTTACTGAAGGAGTATTAACTTGTAATTTTTGCGCTGAATTCTTGCCGGCCTTCACAGTTTTTGCGTTCTGTTCGGGCTGGTCGGGCTTGCTTCCTTCCTGTTTAATCTCACTCTCAAGGATTCCGATTTTGACAGCTTGAGGCAAGAGTCTCACAGTACGCAGGACTCTTTTATGAGCAAGACCGCTATACAACTAACTCGTCCCCTCCGCCAGTAGCTATAACAATTTCACCCTGTTCTTCCAAGCTCCTTATTACGTTTACTACTTTTTGCTGGGCCTCTTCTACGTCCTTGACTCTTACTGGGCCCATGAAATCCATATCTTCCTGTAACATTTCGGCAGCACGCTTTGACATATTCTTGAAAAATTTCGCCTTGAGATCTTCAGTTGCGCCTTTAAGTGCCAAGCTAAGTTCTTTGAGGTCAACCTCACGCAGGACTCTCTGCAATGATCTGTCATCAAGTTTCATGCTGTCTTCAAATACAAATAATCTTTTCTTGATTTCTTCTGCGAGTTCGGGGTCATTCTCTTCGAGATATTCCATAATGTTGCGTTCTGTTGCTCTGTCAGTGCTGTTCACTATTGCGACAACTGCATCAATTCCGCCTGCAACTGTGAAGTCTTGACCCATTACTGTGCTTAATTTGCGCTCCAACACTCTTTCAACCTCCCGCAAAACTTCAGGAGTTATGCGATCCATATTAGCTATTCTTTGCGTAACATCGGCCTGCAAAATGGGATTTAATCCGCTCAGAATCATTGCCGCCTGTGTAGGTTCGAGATATGACAGAATTAGGGCTATAGTCTGCGGGTGCTCGTTCTGAATGAAGCCTAAAATCTGCCCTGCGTCCGTGTGTCTCATGAAATCAAACGGCTTAACCTGTAGGCTTGCTGTGATTCTGGCCAGAAGACTCTGAGCTCTCTCCGGACCGAGTGCACGTTCAAGTACGTCTCTTGCATAGTCAACACCTCCGCGCGCCATAAACTCACGAGCCATTAGAATCTCTTGAGCTTCCTTCAAAACTGTGAGTTTTACGTCGGGCGTTACCTTTCTTAAATTTGCGATTTCAAGTGTGATTAACTCAATAGTCGAGTCATCAAGTTTTTTATATACTTCGGGGGCTATTTCGTTGCCTAGTGAGACCATCAAGACCGCAACTTTTTCACGGCCTGATAATCCCTTACCGCCTCCGCTTGCTTCTTCTTTGGGCATTCCCTCAACTCCTTATTAATTAATTATCCATTGAGATCCATTCATTAACGAGAGTCGCAATCTCATCAGGATGACTCTTTGCGTAGGCTTTGAGCTGTTCTTCAAGTACCGCCATTTCACCTTGAAACGCAAGCAAATCCGGTGAAGTAAGCATTTCTTGAATCGTGGGAACTTTCTTGCCTTCTGCCTCGATTTCTTGAACGGCGAGTCTCTGCTTTCTTATTCTCATCCACCAGAAAATACCGATTAATAATAATAGCAGGACTATAAACGCGGCAATCGATCCCGAAATAATCCGCCATCTTCGTTCTTGCTGCATTTGTTCGGCCATAGCGTCGGCAAAAGCTGTTGAAAATCTCATAGATCTAACAACTAGCGAGTCGCCCCTCTGTGCATTAAAGCCGATTGCAGACGAGATAACTTCTTTTAACGAGTCTAGTCTCTCTTCGCTCAAAGATTCGCCCTTGTCATCAATTAAGACCGAAGCCGTTAATCTCCTGACACCGCCGGGCGTTACGATTTGATCCCCTTTTCTCGTAGTGATCTCATAATTTGTCGTTGAATTTGATCTATTATATTCGCTGTTCACAGTTGACGAATTTATTGCGTAACCGGGGATATTTGTAGTAGTTCCGGGATTCCCATTTACTGGATTCCCCTGACCCGTATAGCTTTCTTCTTGACGTTCATTACTGCGGGGGACTCCGACTCCTGTTTCAGGATTCGGGGTGTATTCAACAAATGAACTTGTGCGCTTGTCAAAATCTAAATCAACTTTGACTCTAACAACTGCAGTGCCGGGCCCGAAAACTTGTTCGAGCATGATTCTTACTTTATTCTCAAGTTCTCGCTCGTGCTGTCTTTCAAGTTCACGCTGTACTGAAGCTACAGAATTTGAGCCGTCGGGATTATACATAATCATTGAATCCGAAATCATATCCGATAAAATCCGGCCTTGAGTGTCAACAACTGTAACTGCGTCGGGCTGTAATCCGTCAACACTATGAGCTACTAAATGTATAATTGATTTAACTTGAGTCGGCCCTATAGTTGCGCCGGGTCTGAGTCTCAATAATACAGAAGCTGTAGAAGGTTTTTGCTGTTCAAGAAATAATCTCTGCTCAGGAATTACAACACTGACTCTGGCGTTATCGACTTGTGCCATTTGTGAAATTGTGCGTGCTAATTCGCCTTCTATTGCTCGTGTATATGCGACTCTCTGCTGAAATTCGCTCATTCCCATTTTTGAATCGTCAAATAATTCAAAGCCTTTAGTGCCGCCCTTAGGGAGTCCCATTTGTGCGAGCGTTAATCTTGTCTCATAAACTGCATTGCCGGGCATTAAAATCGCGTTTGCACTGGGATCTAATCTGTATGAAATATTATTTTCTCGCAAATAATCTACAATAGCCGCCTGATCTTCAACTTCTAAACCTGCGTATAAAGGCTCGTAACTTGTCCGGCCAGTCATGAAAATTAAAGCTATTAACGCCCCGAATACGATAAGAATCGCGAGAATTATAGAGATCCTCTGCCAGAGCTTTAACGATGCCCAGAAATTTAAGAACGAGGCAAACCAGCGTTTCAAAGTGTCCATGATGATTTATTCAGCCCGTTATTCTCGATAATGCCTGATAAGCGTCAAGGAATTTATTGCGAATCTCCATGACGAGTCTTAATGCCGTATCAGCCCGCGACGTGGCAAGCACAACATCCGAAATGTCTTCAGTGTCGCCTATTGATAAATCCCTGATTTTCTTGTCTGCTTGTATTTGTAATTGATTGACTTTCTTGAGCGAGTCCGAGAGCATATTTTCAAATGATAACTTCGGAGCTTGCGGCGTTACTGTATCATTAGGAAGTGCAGCACGGGTATTATATACACTTCTTGATATTTCATTAGTTCCGTTCTTTCCGTATACTTGAGAAAAATCTATCAATAGACTATCCATATAATAAGGGCCTCCCAGTCAGATAATTTAATTTTTCGCTTTTTTCGCTCCGTCGATATGCTTCATCTATATTTATAATTAACAAGGGCTGTGACTCGAAACACTGTCTAGCATCCTTCTAAGACATTCCCAAATTTTCATAAGTCGGGGAATAATTAGTCCGCCCATCTTCATAAATTTTTCACACGACAATTTTACACCCATTATGCTTTAAATTATTAATCGGCTCAAAATTTTTCACAAATTAAATTTATACAAAGCCGCGTTAAAGATTTAAATCATGTAAATCAAGGGGCAAAAATATTTTTTCATTATACACTATAAAATTTAGAATTCACGGCATGAGCTAAGACTCAAAACTTGAATATTTGCAGAAAAATTTATTTCACAGTATGCAGACTCGCGCCCATAAATTATAAACGTGTTGAGTATATGAGCATTCAAAAAATTTTTATCTCTTAAGAGTCGCATGTCCTGAAATATTTTGACAGAAATTTTTTAACAGTGAAGAGCTGTGTATCCTGAAATATTTTGACAGAAAAATTTTATCCCGATTGAGTTTATTTCGTGCGCAAAAAAATTTAATATATAGCAAAAATTTTTCCTTTGTGAGTTCTTGCAAATAAATAAATTAGCTCAACTTTTTGTATTAGTAAATGTATTAGTAAAAATTGTATTTTCCTGTGATAAATTTCTTGCTTAAAACATGAATTCATTATAACAATTTCGAGTCTTATATATAATATTTGCATGAAAATTTTATCGCGCTCTATAACATTTTTTCACTGCTATATAATATATTTATTTAAGATAATACTATGAAAGGGGACAAATTTTATTCATGAAAAATTTTATTATTTCACTCGCAATTATTGCAAGTTTTGCCAGTATAGCCGCCGCTTCAGAAGTCAAGATTACTGCATTGGACTTTTATCCGAGCGGTGCAAAATTTACATTCAATGCCGAAATTGATAATAACTCAAAATTTGAAGCGATTTTACCGGGAGCTTTTAAGGCCGATTCAGTGAGATTACTAAATCCCGAAGACGTTCACGGAAATATCAAAGTAGAGACTCGTTCACGCACAAAATGGATTCCTGACTCGCTCGCTGAATTAAATTCACGTTTTGAGGCTCAATCACGGACAATTGACGAACTCAACGCGAGAAAAGCAGCACTTGAGCAGACTCTAACACTCTTGAAAAATTCTTCACCTGAGACAGCACGCCCTGAAAAATTGTTAGAGTTTATCAGAGATGCGCAGGACTTGAGACTCGAAACAGAAAACGAGCTGGCAGCCCTGAAAATTACGCTCGAACAGGAAAAAGCAAAACTCACAGCACTACGCAGCGAATTAAATTCAAGATCTCCGGCAAATGAAAAAAGTTATCTCGTTATATCAGGCCAAGCAAATAAGCCCGTAAAATTTGAGGCCTTCACTAGTTCAGCGACATGGAGACCGAATTATATTTTGAATCTCAACAGCAACACCGGAGATATTGACGTGAAAATGTTTATACGAGCCTCGCAAAAAACTGGACTCGATTATAACGGGAGAATGACTCTTCACACTAAGACACCGGACGAAAGAATAATAATTCCTGAATTAAAGCCGCTCAAAGTAGCAATCAAGCCCAAAGAAGAAAATTTAGCAAGAGTCGGCAACGCAAGATTTTCACGCAATAACAGCCAGTATAAATCCGCAAATATGGACATGGCCGCGCCCATGATGATGATGGAAGACACGGAAATTGAACCGGAAATTATGCAAGCTCCGGCCGTGAAAGAGACTCTTTCAGATAGAATTATAAATATTCAGGGCTTAATGACAGGCGACGGGAAGGATTCAGAATTTGAAGTAATCCGCAGTGCCTTAATACTTGAGAGCGACCCCGTTATTCTGCTAATTCCCGAACAGAGAAATAACGCTTGGATCATTGCAGAAATGGACGACGACAACGAGCATTTAATCCCCGGTAATGCTGAACTCAGAGTCGACAACACTACGACCGGAAAAATTTTTATTGAAGAGTTCGGGCAGGGTCAAAAAAATATTCCCTTCGGCTACATAGATCAAATCACAGTCAAGAAAGAGGCTTTAATCACGAAAAAAGGAGTCTCATGGTTCAGCGGAGTATCTACAAACGGTTATAAGCTCGAAATCACCAACGGCACGAAAACCGAGAAGGAAATTATAATCAGAGACAGACTCCCAGTTCCTACAGACGAAAAAATTAAGCTCGATATTAAACGCATTGAGCCTAAGGAAGAAAAGAAAGACAATAATAATATACTTGAATGGGAGCTTAAAATCCCCGCCGGAGAGACTGCAAATATAATTGTAGATTACACATTGAGTTATCCTTCAGGAGAAGAGCTGCGTTATGGGACAAAATAGTTTGCTTAAATGGATAACTTTTCCGCCGGTTATCTCTATTGCTACGATAATGCTTGCCCGCTCAATGGGTGAAGGGACTATTGTAGGCGGAGTAGATTTATCAGTATGGGCACTCGTCTGGCTGTTGTTTATAATTCTCAGCTGTCTTTACGGAATGTTCATAATGAATGGATTCAATATCGGGTTAATTTCTCTTCAGGCACTAGCGCAGGGGATAATACTTTGTCCGATGTCAATTGCTTACGGAGCGAGAATGTTTCAGTGGCTCGGAGTGCTTTTAGCTGTCTGCGGGGCTGCTGCTTTAGTCGTCGCGTATAATCAGGCCGAGTCAGAAAAAAGAGTCGTTGTCGTCAAAGAAGTAGAGAATGACATGCGGAGATTGCCTATAAATTTTGTAATCACGAACGAGACGGGGGCAATTTTGAATCTCACTGACTCAATGCTTGAAATTCTAGGGCTTTCACTGACTGACATAATGGGCAAGAATATTAGCGACTGGTTCAGCCCGGTTGCAAAGACTGCAGAATTACACGAAAAAATTTGGGACATTAAGCGCAAAAGTGTAGACAACGGCCGAAGATTTTATTTCGAGCTGACTCAAAAGGGGCTCCCGGTGGGTGAAGAAGGCGCAGAGACTCCGGAAGCTCCTACAGGCCCTGCTGAACCGGCGGGATTTGTTGATCCTGATACGACACTGCATACTTATAATTACGGATTCGCGCGAATTAATGACGAACTTTACAGGCTGGGAAGATACGGCCATTCAATAAGCGCGTTGATGATTCGAGTCGTATTTCCGTCCCTATTGCCCGATGATGACATGGATAAATATATTAGACCGTTCCGGGCTTACTGCGCCAGAGTCAAATCAGATTTAAGACAATCAGATACAGCTATTCAAACCGGAGAGTTCCAAATTTTAATTGTGTTATCAGAGAGCGACGCACGAGACGCTGAAACAGTAGCAGAAAGATTAGTAGCACTTGTAAATATTTTATGCCCGACATTTGACGAATTCAGAAATGTTACAGTTTTGAATGTAGTAGAAGCATTTGAATCGCCAAATAATTTACCGAGTGCTCAGGGACTTGTTGACAGAATGACTCACGCTATGACCCGCAAATATTCTGCAACGGCATTATCACAATGAGAAATAGCTTATTAAATAAATTAATTCTCGGAGCATGTGTCGGGCCGTTTATGTTCGGGATATTAATTTTTGTGCTTATATTTGTAGCAGGTGATTTATTATTTCAGGCAGCAAGACTCATAATTGAACACGGAGTCGCGTTCAGTGTAGTAATTCGCTTATTCTTTTACCGTATGCCTGAAGTCGTTGTAATGACAATTCCGATGTCTTCATTGCTTGCGACTTTGTTAGGAATGTCGACTCTCAGCGGGAACAGTGAATTAATTGCGCTTAAATCTCTAGGAATCTCATTCAAGAGAATTTTGCGGCCGATTTTGTTAGCGTCCATATTAATATCAATAATAGCATTGACTTTGAATGAAACTTTTGTGCCGTTTGCCTCGCTTGCTGCTGATAGACTCATGAAATTTGAGATACTCAAGAATCAGGCCTCAGCAGTTCAGGAAAAAGTTTTCTTGCGAGAAGAAGAGAACGGAAAATTAAAGCGGGTTCTATATGTTGACGAGTTAGACCCTGATGCGGGCTTAATGTCGGGTATCATGATGCATGAATTCAACGACGAGGGCGGACTGACTGCGACTCTAAACGCGAGGCGGGGGACTTGGCAGAATTCTCAATGGTGGATAGAAGACGGGCGAATGTATGACGTAAGCAAAACCGGTGAAGTGAGTTTATTATTACGATTCGAACGTCAAAGGCTCGCGATAAAATTATCACCTAAGCAGTTACAGCGCAGTACAAGAAAGCCTGCTGATATGAGCGCGCGTGAATTATGGAGCTATATAAATCAAGCTCAAACTATAACAGCCGGAACTGATATAGCAAAATTATGGGTAATATTTCACCTAAAATTAGCAGTCCCTTGGGCATGTGTAATAATGGCCGTGCTCGGTGCGGGATTCGGAGCTTCAAGGCGCGGGCGTTCAGGCGGGGGCGTGGGATTTGGTATAAGCGTTGTGATGGTATTCGCTTATTATGTCGTCATGTCCCTATGTCGTGCACTGGGCGAGTCCGGGAATCTTCCGGCGATTGTTGCAGGCTGGGGGCCGAATATAGTATTTATGGCACTTGCTCTATTTTTCGCAATGAGAGTTGACAAAGTATAAATGAGTATAGCATTAATAGCAGGTGAGGGAATATTACCCGTTGAAATCGCTAAAAAACTTCAGACCGTGCAGGGGAAGATTTTAATATTGACTCTGCGCGGAGATCCTGAGGCACTCAAACCCTACGCAAGCAAGTTAATCAAAATGAGAGTCCCGAATCTTGGCCGGGCTTTACGTGAAATAAAAAATTTCGGCGATGACTCGTTAATAATGGCCGGGCGGGTTCCTAAGAAAATTATTTACTGCTTACCGTTATTATTTGACAAGATAACGCGTTCAGTCCTGAAAAAAAGTTTACGCGATGATCATTCTTTACTGGGTGGAGTCGTTAAAGTTTTTGAGTCACATGGGATTCAAGTTATACCATATTGGCAGATTTTGCCGGAGTTCATAGCAAGCCAGGGCAAATTAACGAGCCGCGAACCCACTAAAAGCGAATTCTATGACATTGAAAGCGGTATAAAAATTTTGCGCGTAACACTTCCATGTTCATTCGGTCAAGCTGTGTGCATGGCCGGCGGGGCAGTAGTAGCAATTGAGGCTATGGAAGGCACCGACATGATGATAAAGCGCGCGGGGAGTCTTTCAGGACGTGGCGTTGTCGTGAAAATGATTCGTGAAGATCAAGATTTGCGTTACGATTTGCCGACGGTGGGAACTCGAACACTTGAGAATATGCACGAGTCCGGCTTAACTTGTCTTGCTGTTGAATCTGGTAAGACTTTAATCTTAGAGCCGGAAAAATTTTTTAATTTAGCTGAAAAATTTAATATAGCAGTCTGGGGAATATAATTATTTATGAAGAATATATTTATTTCATGCGGAGAAGTCAGCGGGGATATTTACGCAGCCGATTTGATTCGGGAATTGTTAAAGATTTCGCCCGACACAAAAATATGGGGGATGCTCGGAACTGAAAGCGAGAAAGCCGGCGGCCATGCAAAATGGAGCTATGAAGAGTTAAAGCTCATGGGAATAATTGAAATTTTGCCCGCGATTCCCAGAATCCTGCGCCTGAAAAATAATATCGTCCGTGAAGTAATAAAATCGAATCCTGATTCAGTAATATTAATTGACAGTCCCGACTTTAATTTGATTCTGGCGCGTTCTTTACGCAAATCCGGTTACAGCAATAAAATAATTTCTCTGATTCCTCCTACTGTGTGGGCTTGGCGTTCAGGAAGAGTCAAGAATCTCAAGCGCGACTTTGATTTATGCCTGCCTTTATTCTTGTTTGAACATAAATTTTTGATTGATCACGGCGTTAATTCCCTATGGAAAGCACATCCCCTCGTTCATGATTTACAGGATATTAAAATCTCTCAAGAGTTCGCTGATAGATTCGCCGGAAAAAAAATTATAGCCTTAATGCCCGGAAGCCGCCGCTATGATATAAATTTTCACTTGGATATATTGCTCGGAACTGCTGAAATTTTGCGCGGAAAAAATTATTGTCCTGTATTCTCGATAGCTCAGGGACTCACAAAAAATTTAGCTGATAATCTGCGTGAACGTGTTAAGGATTCCGGCTTTGATTTCTGGGAAGGGAGCGGGCGTGAGTTAATGCTGGCTTCTCAAGCAGTTGCCGGAGTCTCAGGAACAGTAGCAGTTGAAGCTATGTTACTTGGCCGCTATATGGTAGTAATTTATAACATGAAAAAATTGACTCACGCGATATTAAAGTGTCTCGTTCATGTCGAAAAAATTTCAATCCCGAATTATTTAACGAGCCGACAATTATACCCCGAATTATTATGCGGTGATGCTAGACCCGATAAAATAGTGAATGAACTTGAGAAATATTTACTTGACAGCGCGAGAAAAAGCGAGATAGATTCAGGCTTAATTGAGGCAAAAAATTTAATGGGTACTGACAACGCCGCCGAGTTCTGGGCAAAATGCGTAATTAACTCATAACATTTTTTAAAGAAAGTGTGTTATCATTCCTTCTGTTAAAAAAAATTTTTATTCAGGAGGATTTATTTATATGAAACGCTTTATAGTTTGTGTGTTAATTCTTGTTCTTGCTGTACCTGCCTTTTCTCATGAACTCACGATTAAAGCAAAATCAGCAGCCCCCGAAGCAGGCAAAAAATTTGAAGTAACTGTACAGTCTGCTCACAGGTTTATAATTCCTGAAGAGGTAGAAATTTTATCGCGTGTAAAGGCCGGACTAATCAAAGACGGTGAATTAATCGAGTCAAAATTAACCGGAAATGATAAAGATCTATGCATTGATTTTGACGTTACAGCACCTGAAGGAACATTTATAATCGCAGCAATTAAAGACGGCGAGTCATGGTGCGTAACAAATGAGGGCGGCAAAACTGGAGCAAGAAAAGATTTAGAGGCTCAGGGCTTGAAAGTTTTATCAGCTAATAAATATGATAAGTACGCAAAGGCAATTTTCAACGCGTCCGAGAATGATAAAAATTTTGCTCAAGTCTTAAATCACCCCTTAGAGATTATACCCGTTACAAATCCTGCTAATGTGAAAGTCGGCGAATATTTTGACGTTAAAATTTTGCTGAATGGCCAGCCATATACAGGACCTGTATGGGCAACTTATGACGGTTTTGCAGAATATCCGAACACTTACGCATATTACACGGAGTCAGAAAACGGCCAAGCTCATATAAAGATAACTGCTCCCGGTTTATGGGGGATTCGAGCGGCTCAAACGGGACTCCCCGGCAAACCCGGCGACTATGATAATTTGAATCTCCGGGCGTTCTTATTATTTTATGTGAAATAGTGAGATAACATGCGAAAATTTTTGCTCATTCCATCAATAATAATATTATTCTCAAGCTCGGCATTTGCGCACGGGACGGGCTATAATATTTCAGGATTGAAGGCTATAACACTTGAATTCTTTTACTCGACCGGTGAAAAAATGAGTTATCGTGAAGTAAAAGTTTTCTCACCCAGCGACTCAAAATTTGCGGTTCAGACCGGACGCACTGATGAATTCGGGCGGTTTGCATTTATTCCGAATATTTCAGGGGACTGGCGAGTTATAGCGCGCGACGAAGAAGGCCATCAATGCGAGGCAAATATTTTAGTTGACTCAGATTTTAACGCGTTTTCTCAAGATAAAGAAATTTCACAGCCTGATTTATATATTCGTTCATTGCTGGGAGTGAGCTTAATATTTAATCTTGCATTCTTAATAAAAATTTTTGTCAGGAGAAATAAATAAATGCATATAAGCGAGGGCATTTTATCAGGCGGAGTATTAATAGCAGGCTGGGCGGGGACTTTTGCGGGAGTCTCCGTAGGTCTCAAGAAAACTAATCCCGACAAAATTGTTAGAGTCGCTTTGTTGTCATCGGCCTTCTTTCTTGCTTCACTTGTAAATATTAAAATCGGCCCGAGTTCTACTCATTTATCTTTGTTAGCTCCAATGGGATTAATTTTAGGCTGGTCGGCATTTCCGGCGATTCTGGCTGCTTTATTATTGCAGGCTGTATTATTTCATTTCGGCGGCTTGCTTGTCTTAGGAGTGAACACGTTTATAATGGGACTCTCTTCAGTGAGTGTATATTTATTATTCGGTGAAAAGATTCGCGGCTCATACAGTAAGATTTATTCGTTTATAGCGGGATCACTAGCAATTATTATAGCTGCTTTGTTAGCTGGGTTGAGTCTGGGCTTGACTGACGGGAATTTTTTGACCGCTGCAAAGTTAATATTACTCGTTCATTTGCCGTTAAGCCTGATAGAAGGACTTGCTACAATGTTTATAATTTCGTGGCTTAAAAGAGTCTCCCCGGAGTTTCTATCATGATATTATTATTTGCGATAATTTATGCGCTGATTATTTCGTTGAGTGAATTAATTTTTTTGCTGGTTATCGAGTCTTTACTGCCCGTTATTATAATAGTTAAGAATCCAAGAATAATAAAATCTCTTGTTAAAATAAACGCGCTGAATTTAATAATGATAATGACTCTTGCTCTGACATGGCCGGATTTTCGCGGGGGGATTTTTACGGGATTGCTTATAACATGGAGGCTTAATTTAATTTATATAATTTTTTCGGGAGTAATTGCAAAACTGGGCTTTACGGGAATATATTCGGCTCTTGTAAAATTTCACGTTCCTGAAAAGTTGCGTATATTATTATTACTCACTATGCGGGGGATTTTCATAATGAATGATAGACTAGACTCTGCGTTAATTGCGTTGAAATTGCGAGCTCCTGACATGAGATTTATAACGAGATTTAAAACATTTGGCTATATAACCGGAAATATTTTACTGCAAAGTGAGTCGCGTTCTGAAAAAATGTTACAGGCCATAAAGTGCCGGGGCGGATTCGGAGGCTTTAATCAGATTATATAATGCTTGAGGTAAAAAATTTATCGTATAAGTAT